>JACQAI010000175.1 GCA_016195115.1 Pseudomonadota bacterium | reverse complement strand
GCGAGGTCCATGGCCGACACTCTACACCCGTCCGCGGCGGCGCCGACAGGCGAAGCCGTAGACTCCGACATCGCCGCGGCGCTCGTGGCGGTCACCGCGCGCATCGCGGCGGTGGCGCGCGGCGCCGGACGCGATCCCGCCGCGGTCCAGCTGGTTGCGGTGACCAAGACCCAGAGCGCGGCGCGGGTCGCCGCGGCGCTCACCGCCGGGCACCGCGTGTTCGGCGAGAACCGGGTGCAGGAGGCGCAGGCCAAGTGGCCGGCGCTGCGCGCCCGCTACCCTGATGTCGAGCTCCATTTGATCGGCCCGCTGCAGACCAACAAGGCCCGTGACGCGATTGCGCTGTTCGATGTCATCGAGACGCTCGACCGCGAGCACCTGGCGGCGGCGCTGGCGCGCGAGATGGCGCGCGCGGGCCGGCGGCCGCGCTGCCTGATCGAGGTCAACACCGGCGAGGAGCCGCAGAAGGCCGGTGTCGCGCCGGCCGACGCCGACGCCTTCATCGTGCGCTGCCGCGACGTCCACCGGCTGCCGGTCGTCGGCCTGATGGGCATTCCGCCGTCCGGCGAGGATCCGGCGCCGCACTTCGCGCTGTTGCGCACGATCGCGGAGCGCCACGGCCTCGCCGTGCTGAGCATGGGGATGAGCGCCGATTTCGAGCTTGCGATCCGCTTCGGTGCCAGCCACGTCCGCGTCGGTACGGCGATCTTCGGCGCGCGCGGCCAGCCCGGCTGAAGTCAGCCGCAAAGACGCAAAGACGCCAAGGCAGCGAGTCGAATGAACTCCGCCATCTTTGCGTCTTTGCGGTTGATGGGTGCCGACCGCCTGTCGGCAGCCCGCGCGGTTTCGTCCGACGCAGCGCTACAGGGCGCGGTCGACCTGGGTGCCGCCGCGGCGGTTCTTCATCAGCGCGTCGTACTTGTCGAGTGCGCGCATCATGGCCTCCGGCACTTGGGACGTCGGCACCATCGGCGTGGTCGCCTCCGCGGTCGCGCTCGGGGTCACTGGCGCCGACACCGTCACGGCGTCCAGGGTCCGGCGCTCGGGGTTGGACAGCGCGAGCGGCTGGGTCCCGACATTGGTCGGGTTGAGCGCGATCGGCATGCGCGGCACGACGTTGTTGGTCCGTGCCGGCACGGGGAAGAAGCCGTCCGACGCCGCTTTGGCGGCCGCGGTCGTCGCCTGGACGCCCGTGCTCGCGGCGGCGCCGTTTACCGCGCCCGCCGTGATGTTGGCTTCGGCGTTCGCCGCGGTCAGCGCGGCGGCGGCCGGCGTGATCGAGCCGGCGCTCGGCAGGCGCGAGCTGCCGGTCAAGCCGATCAGGCCGGCGGCCGAGGGGACGGTCGGGATGCTGCCGGGCTCGCCGGCGGCGGCGCCCATCGAATTGATCGTCGGCGGCAAAGGCGTCACCGAGACGGCCGCCGCTGGGGCCGCGGCCGGAGTCTCGCCGGCGGCGGCGGTCGCGGCCTGTGCCGGCGCCTGGTCGGTCGGCAGGGCGGCGTATTGGGTCATGTTGCGCGCCGCCGGGCCGGCCGGATAGTCGACCATCTGGGCGCCCGCCGGCAGCGAGGTCGGATCGATCGGGTCGGCGCCGCCGCTGTAATACTGGATCGATGCCACCTGGTTGGAGCCGCCGCGTTTGGCTGTCTGGGCGAGCTGCATCTGCTCCAGGCTCTCGCCCTTGATCATGGCGATTGCGGTGCCGCCGATGTCCTTGCCGGTCTCGTACTCGACCGCGTTGCTGAGCGCCGCCGTGACGATGCCGACCACACCCAGGCCGTAGATCGCGCCGCCGATCAGGCGCGCGCCCGGCTTGATGGTGTCGCCGGTCAGCTCGCGGTAGATCGAGCCGATGATCGGCAGCTGCTGCAGCGGATTGATGATGTCGAGGGCGTCCTTGAAGGTCATGCCTTCTTCGCCGAACAGGCCGTTGGGGTCGGGCTGCGGCTGGGCGCGCATCATGGTCGCGCCGTTCTCTTGCTGGACCCAGATGTACTCGACCGTCATACCGACCCTCGTGCCACGGCCCTGCCCGTGGACCTTCGGGGCTGGACGGTGCAAGGCAGGTGCCACGGGAAAGCCGCCGAATCGGCCGCGATTCGGGCTTCTGTCCCTGGGGAGACCGGCATATTTTGCCGCGTACCAGGCATGAGTCGCCTCGACCTTCGATCGATTCGGCCAGCCCCTGCCCCCGGTCCGCTCCGTGCCTGAGCCCCAGCGCCTGCTGCTGATCGACCCGGATCCCGGTTTCCGCCGCATCCTGCGCGAGCAGCTTGAGCAGGACGGCGCCTGGCGGGTCGACGAGGCCGCCAGCCTCGAGGCGGTCGCGCTGCCCGGGGCGCCGCCCGACATGGTGGTCACCACCGTCGTCGGGCGGCCGGCGCGCGCCGCCCTGGCGCGCTGGCGCCAGGCCGCGGCGACGCCGCCGCTGGTCGCTCTCGTCGGGGCCGGCGGGTCCGACGTCGCGGGCGCCAGCCTGACGATTCGCAAGCCGGTCCGGCTATCGGCGCTGCTGACCGCGATCACTGCGCTCGGCCGGTGCCCCGGGGAATCGGTGCCGGTCGCGCCGCGCGACAACGGCACCGCGGCGGCGCGCGAGCTCGGACCGTACCGCTTCGATCCGGCGGCCAAGCGCCTGACCGAGCGCACCGGCGCCCGGACGATCCGCCTGACCGAGAAAGAGGCCGCGATGCTCGACCTGCTGTGGCATGCCGCCGGCCGCGTGGTGCCGCGCGATGCGCTGCTTGCCCAGATCTGGGGCTACCAGTCGGGCATCAGCACCCACACCCTGGAGACCCACGTCTATCGGCTGCGCCGCAAGATCGAGCGCGACCCGGCCCGCGCCGAGCTCCTGATTACTGAGCTGGGTGGCTATCGGCTGGCGCGTTAGCGCGGTGGCTGGCTATTCCATCCAATCGGGAAGCGCTCTAGAGCACGATCCCTTCGAGCCGACCCGATCCTAAAACCAGACCGTCATCCCGGCGAAAGCCGGGAACCAGGATCGCAAACCTGGTGTTGGTATCTGGTCATCTGGATCCCGGCTTTCGCCGGGATG
>JACQAI010000190.1 GCA_016195115.1 Pseudomonadota bacterium | reverse complement strand
ATGGAACTGGACGTTCCACAGGCAGCCGTCGGTGTCGACGCACGAGCCGTCGGGCAAGCCGTAGTCGATCGTCGCGAACGGTCGCCGGTTCGTGATCGTGCCGCTCGCCAGGTCGAAGTCGTAGGTCACGATGGTCTTCAAGTGGCTGTCGCCGAAATAGAGTCGACGGTCGTCGGGGCTGAAGGCGACGCCGTTGGTTAGCCAGACGCCATCCTGCATGACGTGGCAGCTGCGGTCGGCGTCGAAGCGGTAGAGCCGTGCCGTCGGGTTCTCGATCGTGCGGTCCATGCTGCCCACCCAGAACCGCCCACGGCGGTCGCAGCGGCCGTCGTTCAACAGATTGTTGGGCCGGTCGGCCTCGGGGTTGTGGACCAGCTCGAAGCTGCCCGTCGCGGGATCGTACAGGCCGAGCCCGCCGCGGCTCGCCAGCAGCATGCCGCCGCCGGCACGCAGCGCGAACGAGCCGAGCTTGACCGGTGGCGTCCAGCTCGTGACCGCGTGGGTCGCCGGCACGTAGCGATGGAGCCCCGGCTTGAAGGCGTCGATCCAATAGAGCGCCTGCTCGCGCGCGCTCCAGATCGGCACCTCGCCGAGCACGTCGGCGGTGTGGGCGACGCAGGCGACCTCGGGCATGGGTGGGGACCCTCCTATGCGTTGGTGCGACCACCGCAACATTGACAGCACGCGACCCGCCGTCCCTAAGCTAGGCAAATCGGCAGCATCCGATAACCAACAATCGTTGCGGGAGGACGGGCGCGGGTGAGCGGCGGCGAGATCCTGCTCGAAAACTTCCTCCAGGCGCTGACCGCGGGCCTGATGGTCGGCACGATCTACGGCGTGATGTGCGTCGGCCTCGGGCTGATCTTCGGCGTCATGCGCGTGATCAATTTCGCCCAAGGCGACTTCCTGATGCTCGGCATGTACGCCTCGCTCTATGTGATCGGCGGCTTCGGGCTGATGACCACGCTCGGCCCGTACTGGGCGCCCTATGTCGGCGCCGTGCTCGCCGGGCCGGTGCTGTTCATCGGCGGCTACCTGCTGCACCAGCATCTGATCTCGCGCGTCACCGGCTTCCGCGCGCTCGGCGTCGAGAACGAGGGCCACTACGCCCAGCTCATCCTGACGCTCGGCGTCTCGCTGGTGCTGCAGAACGGCGGCCTGATCGTGTTCGGCTCCGAGCCGCAGGCGGTGAAGACGCCGTTGTCGGCGCGCGCCTGGGAGATCGGGCCGTTCGTCGGCGACAATGTCTCGGTGTTCCTCAACCAGGCGCGTGGCTACGCCGGCCTCGCGGCGATCGTGATCGGCGTGGCGCTCTACCTGTTCATCTCGCGCACGCGGCTCGGCAAGTCGCTGCGCGCGGCGGCCGACAACCCGAACGCCGCGATCTACATGGGCATCGACGTCGACCGCGCGCACCGCATCGCATTCGCGCTCGGCACCGCGATCACGGCCACCGCGGGCGGCCTGGTCGCGACGTCCTATCCGTTCCAACCCTATGTCGGCTTCGACTTCGTCATCATCATGTATGCCGGCGTCGTGCTCGGCGGCATGGGCAGCATCCTGGGCGCGTTCTGGGGCGGCTTGACGATCGGCATGGTGCAGCAGATGTCGACCCTGGTGCTATCGCCGCAGCTGCAGAACGCCGCGATCTTCGTGATCTTCCTCCTGATCGTGTTGATCCGCCCGCAGGGCCTGTTCGGCCGCAGCGTGGAGCGCACCTGAGATGGGCCTGCTGCGCGACCGTTCGCTGATCCCGATCGGCCTGTTCGCCGCGGCCTATCTCGGCATCGCGTTGGTGGTGCAGAACTCCTACTACCTCCTGATCCTGACCCTGGTGCCGATCTGGGCGGTCATGGGCCTGTCGTGGAACGTGCTGTCGGGATACAGCGGCCTGATCTCGTTCGGCCACGCGTCGTTCTTCGGCCTCGGCGCCTACACCGTGACCTTGGCGATGGTGGAGTTCAACATCACGCCATGGCTCGGCATCCCGCTCGGCATGGTGGTCGGCGTGGTCGCCGCGGTGTTGATCGGCGTGCCGACCTTCCGCCTGCGCGGCCACTATTTTGCGCTGTCGATGCTCGCCTACCCGCTGGCGCTGCTCTACATCTTCCAGTGGCTCGGCTACCAGGAAGTGACGCAGCCGATGAAGCGCGACAACCCGGCGGCGTTCATGCAGTTCCACGACGACCTGCGCGTCTACGCCGTGCTCGCGCTGGCCATGATGGTGGTCGTGATCCTGGTGTCGCTGCGGGTCGAGCGCTCGCGCTTCGGCATGTCGCTGCTGGCGATCAAGCAGAACGAGGCGGCGGCCGAAGCCGCCGGCATCGACACGCTGAAATGGAAGATGCTCGCCCTGATGCTGAGCGGCGCGATCGCGGCGGCGGCGGGCGGCCTCTATTCCGTCGTGCAGGTGCTGATCACGCCCGAGAGCGTGTTCGGCATGCTGACCTCGGCGCAGGCCCTGATCGTCACTCTGTTCGGCGGCGTCGGCACGGTGTGGGGGCCGGTGATCGGGGCCTCGGTCCTGATCCCGCTGTCCGAAGGCCTGCAGGCCGAGCTCGGCAGCAAGCTGCCGGGCATCCAGGGCGTGGTCTACGGGCTCGCCATCATCATCATCATCCTGGTCGCGCCCGAAGGCGTGTTCTGGAAGGTGCGCGACCGTCTGGTCGGGCGGCGCGGCTCGGTCGCGGCGGCGCAGGAAACCGTAGCAGTGTCGAGCGCGCCGGTCGGCGCGGTGCCGCATCGCGTGCTGCCGGCGCCGGTCGGCGGCCGCACGATCCTGGAGCTCACCGGCGTCTCTAAGGCGTTCGGCGGCCTCAAGGCGGTGCAGGACGTCAGCTTCGCGGTCGAGCAGGGCATGATCCTCGGCATCATCGGCCCCAACGGCGCCGGCAAGACGACGCTGTTCAATCTGCTCAACGGCTTCCTCAAGACCGACGCCGGCACCGTCAAGTTCGAGGGCCACGACCTGATCGGCCTCAAGACCAACCGCGTGTGCCGGCTCGGCATCGGCCGGACCTTCCAGGTCGTGCGCGTGTTCCAACGGATGACCGTGCTCCAGAACGTCATCGTCGGCGCCTACGTCGCCGAAGCCGACGATGCGCGCGCGGCGCTGCTCGCGTGCGATGCCCTGGCGCGCGTCGGACTGGCCGACCATGCCGACGCGCTGGCCGGCGGCCTGACCAACAAGCAGCTGCGGCTCTTGGAGTTGGCCCGCGCGCTCGCGGGCCAGCCGAAGCTGCTGCTGCTCGACGAGACCCTGGCCGGGCTCGCGCACGGCGAGATCGACGACCTGCTCGAGGTCATCCGCGGCTTGCGCCAGGACGGCATCACGGTGGTGATCATCGAGCACACCATGCACGCCATGGTGCGGCTGGCCGACCGCTTCCTGGTGCTCGATCATGGTCGCGTGCTGGCGTCCGGCCTGCCCGGCGACGTCGTCGAGGACCCCAACGTCGTCGAGGCCTATCTCGGCAAGAAATGGCTCGCCCGTGCTCGTCATTGAGGCGCTCACCGTCGCTTATGGCGGCCTCACCGCCTTGAGCGAGGTCTCGCTCACCGTCGAGGCCGGCCAGTTCGTCGCCATCGTCGGCCCCAACGGCGCCGGCAAGACGACCTTGTTCAAGACCATCTCGGGCACGGTCGCGCCGGTGTCGGGGCGCATCACCTACGAGGGCCGAGATCTGCTCGCGGTGCCGCCGCCGCGGCGCGCCCATCTCGGCATCGCCCATGTGCCCGAGGGCCGCCAGGTGTTCGCCTCGCTGAGCGTGCTCGAGAACCTCGAGATGGGCGCCCAACCGGCGGCCGGGCGCGCCAACTGGACGCGCAACATCGAGCGCATCTTCGCGCTGTTCCCGGTGCTCGCCGAGCGGCGCACCCAGCTCGCCGGGACCCTATCGGGTGGCGAGCAGCAGATGCTCGCGATCGGCCGCGGACTGGCCTCGTCGCCGCGCGTGTTGCTGCTCGACGAGCCCTCGATGGGCCTGGCGCCGGCCGTCGCCGACATGATCTTCGAGCGCATCGGCGAGATCCATCGCGACGACGGCGTCACCATCCTCTTGGTCGAGCAGCGCGTCGCCGAGGCGCTCGAGTCGTGCGATCACGGCTACGTGCTGGAAACCGGGCGCGTCGTCCTCGAGGGGCCGCATCAGAGCCTGCTCGCCGACGAGCGCGTCAAGCGGGCTTATTTGGGAATGTGCCGATGTCGGGGCCGTGGGCGCGCCAGGGCGAATTGAAGTTGAAAGGCGCCCAGATGGCGATCGACGAGATCAACGCCTCGGGCGGCATCAAGGCGCTCGGCGGCGCCAAGATGCAGCTGATCGTCGCCGACGCCGGCGACAGCGCCGAGAAGGCCAAGAACGCCGCGCAGCGCCTGGTCGCCCAAGAGCCCGATCTGATCGGCGGCGACGGCTCGTGGCTGAGCTCGTTCACGCTCGCCGTGACCGAGGTGACCGAGCGCGCCGAGATCCCGTGGTTCACGCTGTCCTACGCCGACTCGATCACCACCCGCGGCTTCAAGTACGTGTTCCAGAACTCGATGACCTCCGACGCGCAGGCGGTCGAGGGCCTGCCCACGCTGATCGCGCTGGCCAAGAGCGCGACCGGCAAGGCGCCGCAGACGATCGGCATGATCTCGGACAA
>JACQAI010000189.1 GCA_016195115.1 Pseudomonadota bacterium | reverse complement strand
GATCGCACACCAGCAGCAGCGGTGCGCGTCCGTCGGCGTTGATCACGCGGAAGGGCGCGGGATCGCCCAGCTGCAGCAAGGGTTCCGCCATGCCGCGAGATTTAGCAGGTTTGGCCTGCGGCGGCGACGGCGCTTCGTGGGTGTAGCCGAATCGTGCTAATGTGCTCGGGTTATGACCGCTGCACCCACGATCGACGATGTGATCGCTAAGTTGCGCGCGCACGAGCCAGAGCTCCGGCGGCGCGGCGTGTTGCACGCCGCAGTTTTTGGATCGGTCGCTCGTGGCGACGCGAGTACCGAAAGCGACGTCGATATCATGGTGGAGATCGACAAGACGGTCGTCAGGACGCTGTTCGAGTACGGCGGGATCCAAGTTTTCTCGAGGAGCTGATCGGCCGCCCGGTCGACATGGCCAATGCTTCTCGACTGAAAGATCACGTGCGGCCCAGAGCCCTCGCGGAAGCGGTGAATGCCTTCTAGCAATCCGGCACGCCGCTTTGCCGATATCGTCCGAGAGATCGATCTCATTCTTGTGTTTTCCGCCGGCCGTTCGTTGGAAGACGTCCAGTCGGATCAGAAGACGCTTCGGGCGATCGAACGGTGTTTTCAGATCATTAGCGAGGCCGCGAGAAAATTGGGAGCGGAGGCCGAGCGCCTGTGCCCCGGTCACGGGTCGGCCGGCCTCCGCGGCGTCGGCAACGTCCTGCGCCACGGCTACGATGACGTCGAGCTCGACATCCTTTGGGAGACCATCGTCGACGGGCGGCTCGAAAGGATGCGCGCCGATTGTGCCCGCGTCGTTGCGACCCCCTCCTCGCAAGACAAACCCTAGATCTTGCGCTTCTCGAGCTTGGCTTCGAGCTCCTGGACCTTGGCTTTGACCGAGGCGAGGTGCGGGTTGATCGCGAGCGCGCGCTTGAAGGCGCGCACCGCCGCCTCCTCGTCGCCGAGCGCGGTGTAGATCTGGCCGAGGCCCGCGAGCGCGCCCCAGTGGCGCGGCTCGAGCTCGAGGGTCTTCTGGATGTCGACCACCGAGGCCTTGAAGTCGCCGGCCAGGAACTCGACGGTGGCGCGCTTGTTCCAGCCCTCGGCAAACTTGGGGTCGACCCCGACCATGGCGTCGAACGCGGTCAGCGCGCGCTTGAAGTCGCCGCCGTTCATGGCGTCGATGCCCTCGAGCATCAGGAGGTTGACCTCGGCGTTGGTGCTCTCGAGCCACACCGCCCAGATGGTCTGCTGGACCGTCTCGGCCTCGCCGGGGGCGCGCGTCGTCTTCAGGCGATCGAACAGGGCGGGCAGGCGCTTGTCGTCCTGCCCGGCCTCCACGCCGACGGCGCCGAAGGCGGCGGCGAACAGGCAAACGACGAGCGCGAGGGCAATCCGCATGGCGGTGATCATGCCGCGCTCAGGCGCGCGGCGCCACCGCGATCATGTCGATCTCGACGCGCGCGCCCGGCGAGCTCAGGGCGTTGACGCAGATCGTCGTGCTGGCCGGCTTCCAGTCGCCCATGTAGCCGTTCATCACGCGGTGCAGCCCGTCGAAGTCGCGCATGTCGGTCAGGTACTTCGTGACCTTGACGACGTGGCGCCAGTCGAGGCCCTTGCAGTCGAGCACCAGCTTGATGTTGTCCATGGCGCGCCGGGTCTGCTCCTCGATGTCGCACGGATGGACATGCTCCTCGGGCACGTGCGGGTGCTGGTGATAGAGCGGCGACGGCGTCGAGCCCGAGATGAACAGGATGTCGGCCGGCCCCTGGACCTGGATCGCCGGAGCGTAGGGCATGTGCTTTGCCTGGTCCGGGCGTGGATGGACTTCCTCGATCTTGAGCGTGCCGGATGCGCTGACCGCCATCGTGACCTCCGTGTGCGATGCCTCGGGCGGCATGGTAAGCCGCAGTCGGTTGGCCTGAAAGCTGTTGGCGCGGTGGGGCGATTGGGCTATGGCACCCGCCATGGAGCTTTCGGTCGTCGTCCCGGTCCACAATGAGGCGGACAACGTCGCGCCGCTGATCGGCGAGATCGCTGCCGCGCTCGACGGCCGGGTCGACTACGAGATCGTCTATGTCGACGACGCCAGCACCGACGGCACCGTCGCGGCGCTCGGCGCGCTCAAGGCCGGCCGGCCGCGGCTACGCGTGGTGCGCCATGCCGAGCGCTGCGGCCAGAGCGCGGCGATCCGCACCGGCGTCCGGGCGGCGTGCGCGCCGTGGATCGCGACATTGGATGGTGACGGCCAGAACGACCCGGCCGACCTCCCAAGCCTGTGGGCGCTGCGGCGCGATGAAGCGGTGATGATCGCCGGCGAGCGCACCAAACGCCACGATCCCTGGTCGAAGCGCGGCGCCACGGTCGAGTCGGTGCCGGTCAACCATCGCCCGCGCCTCAAGGGCACCTCGAAATATGGTTTCTGGGACCGGCTGTGGGTCGGCATCGTCGACCTGCTCGGCGTCATGTGGCTGCAGCGCCGCGCCCGCATCCCGCGCACGACCGAGGATTAGGAACCTTTGTTGGCGTTCGCTTCGCCCCCTGCCGCGAGCTTGCGCCGAAACAACCGCGACGCCAGCGCCGACAGCACCAGCAGGCCGACGCCCCACAGCACCGGCGTCACCCAGTTGCCGAGGCCGAAGGCGGCGTTGCGCCCGCCGAGGCCGAGATCGACGTAGGCGAAGGTCGACGGCACCAGGCCGAGCAGCGAGCCCCAGACATAGGCGCCGAACTTCAGGCGGGTCAGGCCGAGCGCGTAGTTGGTGATCGGATGCGGCACCGGCAGCAGGCGCAGAACCACGACCGACTTCCAGCCGCCGCGTTCGGCGCGCTCGAGCCAGCCGCCGACGCGCGGAATGTCCTCGGGCACCAGCAGCCCGGCATTGAGGTACCGCGCGATCACGAAGCCGGCGGCGGCCCCCGCCATGGCGCCGGTCATCGACCACAAGGCACCCCACCACAGGCCGAACAGCGCACCTGCGACCGTGCCCATCACGAAGCGCGGCACGAAGCACAAGGTCGCGACCACGTGGTAGGCGACGTAGGCGAGCGGCAGCGCCCAGCCGAGCTCGTCGAGCTGGCGCTGGATCGCCTGGGGGTTGACCGTGCCGCGGTTGAAGGCGACATAGGCGAGGCCGCCGGCGAGCACGAGCACCAGCGCCAGCCGCAGCCACAGCTTAGGACGCATCATGGGCATGGGTTTACACGGGGGCTGACGGTCTTGCCCAGTCCCTCCGGACGCGAGTCCGCCTGACCATGTCGCCAAGCGCACCCAGCGCCGTACCCGCGCGCGCCGTCACCGCCGATGCCCGCGTGGCGTCGCGCGCCGCGATGTTCATCCTCGCCGTCACGGTGTTCCGCCTGATGTGGCTGGCGCGCGAGCCCTACCCGCTCTATGGCGACGAGGCGCAGTACTGGACCTGGGCGCAGGCGCTCGACTGGGGCTACTACTCCAAGCCGCCGCTGATCGCCTGGCTGATCGCGATCACGACCAACCTGGTCGGCGACACCGAGTTCGGCGTGCGCGTCGCCGCACCGGTCTGCCACGCCATCATCGCCTTGATCGTCGCCGAGCTCGGGCGCCGGCTGTTCGACGCGCGGACCGGCGCCTGGTCGGGCGCGCTCTACGTCGCGCTGCCGGCCGTCAGCCTGTCGAGCACCGTGATGTCGACCGACGTGCCGCTGCTGTTGTTCTGGGCGATCGGCGTGCTGTGCTTGAAGCGCGCGCTCGATCCGGGCAGCGAGAAATGGTGGATGGGTGTCGGCCTGGCGCTCGGGCTCGGGCTGTTGAGCAAGTATTCAATGGCGATCTTTGCGCTGTCGGCGGCGCTCTATCTGGCGCTGTCGCCGCCGCACCACGCGGTGCTGCGCACACGCTGGCCGTATCTGGCGCTGGCGCTCGGGCTGGCGATCTACGCCCCCAACCTGATCTGGAATTTTGCCCACGATTTCCTGAGCTACCGCCACACCGGCGACAACGCCAACCTCACTGGCGATCTGCTCCATCCCGTCAAGCTCGCGGAGTTCATCGGCGGCCAGTTCGGCGTGTTCGGACCGATCCCGTTCGCGCTGCTCCTGTTCCTCGTCGCCGCGCGCATCGGGCGGCTCTACCGCGACGACCGCTTCTGGCTGCTGACCGCGTTCGCGCTGCCGCCGCTGGCGCTGGTCGCGATCGAGGCGTTGCTGTCGCGCGCCAACGCCAACTGGGCGGCGGCCAGCTACGTCACCGCGAGCGTGCTGGTGGTCGCCTGCTGCCGCCAGATGCTGCCAAACTTGCGCGTGCTGCTGCCGATCGCGCTCGGGCTGCACGTCGCGGCGGCCGGCGTGATGTACGGCTATCACGACCTCGCGCGCCTGGCCGGCATCGAGCTGACGCGCAAGACCGATCCGTTCCACCGGCTGCGCGGATGGGATCATCTCGGCCGGGCGATCGCAGGACAGCTGGCGCAGCATCCCGGCTTCGTGCTGATGACCGACGACCGCATGCTGTTCGCCGAGCTGGCATTCTACGTGCGGCCGCGGCCGACCCAGGTGGCGTGGACCTGGAAGGAGCGCGCGACCGATCAGTACCAGATGACCACCGACATCATCGAATACGGCAACCGCCCGATCCTCTATCTGACCACCAACCCGAACCCGGCCGACGTGCTGGCGCGCTTCCGCGAGACCGCGCTGGTCGGCAACGTCACGATCCCGCTCTATCGCGACGACGCGCGGCACTATTCGATCTTCGCGCTCCAGGGCTTCAAGGGTTAGGGCGTCGCCACCCCTTCAAATCCCTCCCCCGTGCGCATCGCGCATGGGGGAGGGTAGGGAGGGGGCGCGGACGCACGCTCGTACGTCGACGCTTGCGGAAAAATCCGGGCCCCCACCCTACCCTCCCCCCACGCTGCGCGCGGGGGAGGGATTTCAAAGGTCAGGACACTTTCACCCGATAGCGCTCGACGAATTTTTGGTCGATCGTGATGCCGAGGCCGGGGCGGTCGGGGATCTCGACCATGCCGTCCTTGACCGGGAAGCCCTCTTGGGCGAGCTCCTGGAGCAGCGGGTTGGCACCCAGCGAATACTCGAGAATGAATCCGGCGGGCGATGCGGCCGCGACGTGCATGCCGGCGGCGAAGGCGGTGGCGCCGGTCCACAGATGCGGCGCCAGGCGCAGATTGTAGGCGCTGGCCAGCGCGGCGATGCGCATCGCCTCCGTGATGCCGCCGCAGATCGCCAGGTCGGGCTGCAGGATGTCGACGGCTTTCAGCTCGCACAGCTCGCGGAAGTCGAAGCGGTTGAACTCGCTCTCGCCGGCGGAGATCGGAATGTCGGTCGCCGCGCGCACCTCGGCGCAGCCGCGCTTGTCATCGCCGGTGACCGGCTCCTCGAACCACATCAGGTTGCAGTCCGCGACCAGGCGGCAGAAGCGCTTGGCATCGGCGACCGTGTAGGTGCCGTGGGCGTCGCAGGCGAGCCCGATGTCGGGCCCGAGCGCGGCGCACGCAGCATGCACGCGCTTGGCCGAGTTGTGGACCTCGCCGTCGATCACGCCGACGCGCATCTTGACCGATTTGAATCCGCCCTTCTCGACATAGCCCATCAGCTGCTTGCCGATGCCGCCCGCGTCGGCCCAGCCGCCTGACGCATAGGCCGGCATGCGCGCGGCGCGACGACCGCCGAGCAGCCGCCACACCGGCGCATTCAGGCTCTTGCCCAAGATGTCCCACAGCGCGATGTCGATGCCGCTCATCGCCGAGATCAGCATGCCGCGTCGCCCCAAGGTCGGGAAGACGTGGCCGTGCGCGAGCGCATAGTGGGCGCGGCTGCCGTTGTAGATCACGTCGGCGAGGCGGTTGATGTCGCGCGGGTCCTCGCCGACGAGGAGCGCCGCCAGCTCGACCCGAATCAGCTCGGTCAGCGCATGGTTGTTGCCGGCACTGCCGACCACCGCCTTGGCCTCGCCGTAGCCGACCAGGCCGCATTCGGTCTCGATGCGCACCAGGGTGCAGTCGAACGAAGCGATGCGGCCGAAGTCGCTGACATGCTGCTGCGCCTCGGGGATCGGCACGTGCAACCAGTCGGCATCGACGCGCTTGATCTTCATGGGCAGATCCTCACGGTTGGCTTCTGTCGCTCGCGGGGCTGCGCCCCTGCCGCGAGCGCGGCCGGCTTGGGGCCGCCGGTCGCCCAGTCAAGCAGCTCGACGGTGTGGACGACGGGAACGGTCGCCGCCGCGGCGAGCTGGGTTATGCAGCCGATGTTGCCGGCCGCGACAATCTCGGGCGCGACCAGCGCGATGTTGGCGAGCTTGCGGTCGCGCAGACCACGCGCCAGCACCGGCTGGAGCAGATTGTAGGTGCCGGCCGAGCCGCAGCACAGATGGCCCTCCGGAACGTCGACCACGGCGAAGCCCGCCGCGGCCAATAGATCCTTGGGCTGCTGGCGCACGCCCTGGCCGTGCTGCATCGAGCACGCGGAGTGGTAGGCGACGCGCTGGCCGGTCGCGATCGTCGGCGGCTCCAGCCCGAGCGTCGCCAGGTATTCGGTGACGTCCTTGGCGATCGTGGCGATGCGCGCCGCGCGGGGCGCCCACGCAGAATCCTCGCGCAGCATGTGGCCGTAGTCCTTGACCGTGGTGCCGCAGCCCGAGGCGTTGACGATGATGGCGTCAAGCC
>JACQAI010000188.1 GCA_016195115.1 Pseudomonadota bacterium | reverse complement strand
TAGCGCGGCAGGGGGCGTAGCCCCCGCGAGCGCGACGAAACACTTTTGACGGCGCTCGCGGGGCTTACGCCCCTGCCGCGCCAGCTAGACGGGTAGCCGGTCGGTCCGGCGCAGCTCAGGAAACAGCCGCACCCACAGCAGCGCCACCGCGATCGCGGCGGCGCCGCCGATCATCACCGCCGGCACGGTGCCGAGCAGCGATGCGACGACGCCGGCCCTGAACTCGCCGAGCTGGTTGGACGCGCCAACGAACAGCGAGTTGAGCGCGCTGACCCGGCCGCGCATCGCGTCGGGCGTTTCAAGTTGCACGAGTGAAAAGCGGATCACCACGCTGATGACGTCGGCAGCGCCGAGCACCAGCAGCGCCGCCATCGACACGAACAGGTTGGTCGAGGTGCCGAACAGGACGGTCGCCAGACCAAAGGTGACGACCGCGCCGAACAGCACCGGACCGACCCGGCGCTCGAGCGGATGGTGGGCGAGGAAGATCGACATGGCGAGCGCGCCGACCGCCGGGCTCGAGCGCAGCACGCCGAGGCCCCACGGCCCGGTCTCGAGGATATCGCGGGCGTAGATCGGCAGCAGCGCGATGGCGCCGCCGAGCAGCACGGCGAACAGGTCGAGCGACAGGGTGCCGAGGAGGATGGGGTGCCCACGCACGTACACGATCCCCGAGAACAGCGACTTGAGCGTCGCGCGCTCACGCGGTGGCATCGCCCGGGCGATGCGGATCAACGCGCACAGCGCGCTCGCGGCGAAGAACAGCAGACAGGCGCTGGCGAACGCCACGACCGGTCCGAGCGCGTACAGCAAGCCGCCGAGCGCCGGCCCGACGATCTGCGCGGTCTGGTTGGCCGAAGCCGACCACGCCGTGGCGCGCGACACCTGACCGTCGGGCACCAGGACGGGCACCAGCGCCGCCATGGTCGGGTTCTCGAACGCGCGCGCGGCGCCGACCACCGCGACGATCGCGAAGATGGCGTCGACGTCGAGCCAGCCTCCGAGCATGCCGAGCGTCAGCACCGCGGCGGCGCACCCGGTGATGAACTGGCAGATGCTGCCGATGACCTGGCGCGGGTAGCGGTCGGCGACCTGGCCGACCACCAAGGTCAGCACGATCATCGGGGCGAACTGCACGAGCCCGACCAGGCCGAGCGCGAGGGCGCTGTCGGTCATGGCGTAGACCTGCCAGCCGATCGCGACCGCCTGCATGTGCAGCGCGCCGCTCGAGAACACGCGGGCGAACCAGAACAGCGCGAACTGCGGATGGCGGAGCAGCGACCCCGCGACGGCGTCGGTCATCCGCGGCGTTGGGCGACGATGAACAGGCGCCGGAACGGCAGCAGGGTGCGGCCATCGGGCCGGCGCGGGTAGGCGGCGGCGAGGCGCTCGCCGTAGAGCTTGAGAAATTCGCTCTGTTGGCCCGCCGGCAAGCGATCGACCACGGGTCGAGCGATCGAACCGAGCACCCAGTTGAGCACGGCGTTGTCGCCCTCGAGCGCCTGCAGGTATTCGACCTCCCAGATGTCGAGCGCCGCGGCATCGCGCCCCAGCCACTCGTAGTAGTCGGCGGGCTCGGCGACCGGGTTCTCGCGCAGTCCGGGCAGCGCGACCTGCGCCCATGCCGGCTCGCGCGCCACCTCGTACAGGATGAGATGGGTCGGTTTGATCTGCTGGCGCGGCATCTGCACCGCCAGGAAGCCGCCGGGACGGACCTGCGCGAGCAGATGCGGGAACAACCGCGCGTGGTCGTCGAGCCAGTGGAACGCCGCGTTTGAGTAGACCAGGTCGGCCGGGGTCTCGGCGCGCCACTGCGCGAGGTCGGCCTGCTGCCACGTGATGCCCGGGATGGCGCGCGCCTTGGCGAGCATCTCGGGCGAGGCGTCGACCCCGGTGACGCGCGCCCGCGGCCAGCGCTCGGCGATCAGCTTGGTGACGTTGCCCGGGCCGCAGCCGAGGTCATAGATGGTCGCGGCGTCGGGCAGCAGCACCCGCGCCATCAGATCGAGCGCCGGGCGCAGCCGGTGGTCGGTGAATTTCAGGTAGAGGGCGGGGTCCCACGAGCCGGACATCGGCGGATCAGCGCCCGCACCGCTCGAGCAAGGCTTGGCCCGAGGGGGTGATGGTCACGAGGACCCGGCCGTCGACCCGCGCGCGGGCGAGCAGGCCGCGGTCGTTGGCGTCCTCCCAGACCGGCAGGCGCGGGCACGAGGTGCGCCAAGCCTCCATGACCTCGGCATAGCTGCGCTCGCCGTGGGCCACCCACTCGAGGAGGTCGAGCACCAGGGCGTCGACGATTTCGTTGCCGGATTTCGCTTCCCGCATTTCGGCATCATTTATACCATCGCGAGGGGTCATCGCCGCCATCCTGCCTAACGTGTTCGGCCAGTTGCTAAAACTAGGAGTTGCGCGGGCCCGCGACAAACGATTAATCCTCGCAACCCATGTGAGCCGATCGCGCAATGGCCGTTCGTCCGCCCCGCCGGGAGCTACCGCCGCTCAATGCGCTGCGGGCGTTCGAGGCGACCGCGCGGCTCGGCAGCCTGTCGGCCGCGGCCGACGAGCTGTGCGTCACCCACGGGGCGGTCAGCCGCCAGGTCAAGCTGCTCGAGGACTGGGCCGGGGTCGCGGTGTTCGAGCGGATCGGCCGCCGGCTGCGCCTGACCGAGGCCGGACATGCTTATCGCATCGCGCTCGGCGGCGCGTTCGACACGGTCGCCGCGGCCAGCGGCCGGCTGCGCCAGGTCGGGCGCGCGGCCCAGCTCCTGACCGTCAACGCCCTGCCGACCTTCGCCATGCGCTGGCTGCTGCCCCGGCTCGCCGGATTTCAACACAAGCACGCCGACATCGAGCTCCGGCTGATCACCTCGGACGAGCCCGTCGAGCGGCTGGCGCCGGGGGCCTGCGACGTCGCGATCCGCCGCCGCATCGGCGCATGGCCCGCGGGGTTCAGCGCCGAGGCCTTCCTCGCCGAGCACGAGATCCCGGTGTGTGCGCCGGCGCTGCTCAAGCGCGCGCCGATCGCGCGGCCGCAGGACCTCGCGCACCAGACCCTGCTGCATGCCGACAAGCGGCCGGGCGCCTGGACGCGCTGGTTGGCGGCGGCCGGGGTGCCGGAGGTCGAGCACCGCGCGCCGCGCCAGCGCTTCGACCACTTCTACCTGACCCTGCAGGCCGCTGCCGACGGCCTTGGCGTGGCGCTGGGACCGCTGCCGATCGTCCAGGACGATTTGGCGGCGGGGCGGCTCGTGGCGCCGCTGCCGGAGCCGCGCGTGCCGTCGCCGAGCTATTGCTGGGTGGTTTCGAACGGGCTCAGGGACAGCCCGGCGGTGGTCGCCTTCTGCGCCTGGCTGTCGGCCGAGGGCGCGCCGGCGTCCACGGGCTGAGATCGTGACGGGCGGCGGGTTTCGTGGCTTCATGGCGGCGATGAAACCCCGGAGGGTGTGACGTCATGGGCGCCATCCGCATTCGCGGCCTCGACCACGTGGTGCTGCGGGTCGCCGATCTCGAGCGATCCAAGGCGTTCTATCGCGACGTGCTCGGCTGTCCGGAGGAGAAATGGCAGCCCGAGATCGGTCTGTTGCAGATGCGCGCGGGCAGCGCGCTGATCGACATGGTGCATATCGACGGCAAGCTCGGCCGGCAGGGCGGCGCGCTGGCCGGCAAGGAAGGCCGCAACGTCGACCACTTCTGCCTGCAGCTCGCCGAGTTCGACGAAGCGGCGCTGCGCGCGCATTTGACCGCCCACGGCGTCGAGCCGGGCCCGGTGGTCCAGCGCTACGGCGCCGAGGGCTATGGGCGTTCGATGTACGTCAGCGATCCCGACGGCAACACCGTCGAGCTCAAAGCGCCGCCCGATCCGCCGACCAAGAGCTGAACTTTACAGCTGCCAGCGTGCCAGCTCGGGTGGCAGGACGAGCCCGCGCCAAATGCCCTTGACGTCGGCGACCAGGCCGTCGGCGGTCAGGAGGCGCGCCAGGTCGGCGGCGGCGAAGTTGCGATAGACGTCGTGCGCGACCGCGCCGACCACGGCGCCGAAGCGCTGCTCGGGCAGGGTGGTCAGCGGCTCGATGTTGTAGAGCGCGTGCGCTTCGGCGGGATCCGCGTACGGGTCGTGCACGGTGACGCGGTGGCCGTGCCGGATCAGGCCGCGCACCAGGTCGACGACGCGGCTGTTGCGCAGGTCGCGGATGTTTTCCTTGAAGGTCAGGCCGAGCACCAGGATCGCGGCCAGCGGCCCGGCTTTGGTGCGCTTGGCGAGCGCGCGCGCGATCTCGTCGGCGATGTAGCCGCCCATGCCGTCGTTGATGCGCCGCCCCGACAGCACGATCTGCGGGTTATGGCCGGCCTCGAGCGCGGCGTGCGCGAGGTAGTAGGGATCGACGCCGATGCAGTGGCCGCCGACCAGCCCGGGCTGAAAGGGCAGGAAGTTCCACTTGGTGCGCGCGGTCTCGAGCACGTCGAACACCGATAGGCCGAGCCGGCCGAGGATCATGGCGATCTCGTTGATGAAGGCGACGTTGATGTCGCGCTGGGCGTTCTCGATCACCTTGGCGGCCTCGGCGGTGCGGATGTCGCGCGCGACGAACAACTGGCCGCCGGTGACCGCGCCGTAGACCGCGGCCAGGCGCTCGACCACCGCCGGCGTCTGCCCGGCGATCACCTTGGTCAGACGTTCGACGCCGTGCTCGCGGTCGCCCGGATTGATCCGCTCGGGGGAGTAGCCGAGGAAGAAATCGCGGCCCGGCTCGAGGCCGGACGCCGCCGCCAGCGCCGGCCCGCACACGCCTTCCGTGACCCCGGGATAGACCGTGCTCTCGAACACCACGACGCCGTCGCGGCTGAGCGCGCGGCCGACCGTCGCGCACGCCGCGCGCAGCGCGCCGAGGTCGGGGCGCGCCGCGTCATCGACCGGGGTCGGCACCGTGACGATGAACAGGCTGTGTCCGGCGAGGTCCTGGGCGCGTTCGCTGACCGTCAGCCGCGTCGCCGCGGCCAGCGCCGACGGCTCGACCGCGCCGGTGCGATCGGCGCCGCGTTTGAGCTCGGCGACCCGGCGCGGATCGATGTCGTAGCCGAGCACCGCGAAGTGGCGCG
Source organism: Pseudomonadota bacterium (assembly GCA_016195115.1). GTDB lineage: Bacteria > Pseudomonadota > Alphaproteobacteria > Elsterales > Elsteraceae > JACQAI01. The sequence continues at coordinate 270 of JACQAI010000188.1, read as the reverse complement.
CCAGCGCGACCGCCAGGGGCAGCCCGACATAACCCAGTCCGATCACCGCGATGCGGTCGTTGGTCAAGCCGATCAATCCTTTGCAGGGTGACTTTAGAGGTCGGAGCGAGGCCGGCCAAGGCGCCCGCGCACGCCGGATTCCCGGCCTAGACCTCCGGCACCAGGGCGGTGCGGATGTCGATCTTGGATTGCAATGTCCGGTGCACCGGGCACATCTCGGCGATCTGCAGCAACCGGGTGCGCTGCGCCGCATCGAGATTGCCGAACAGC
>JACQAI010000187.1 GCA_016195115.1 Pseudomonadota bacterium | reverse complement strand
TTGTCCTTGCGCAGCCGGCGCAGGCCGCTCCAGATCTCGCCGTCGGGCAGCACGACCTCGATGCCGAGCACGAGGTCGCGGGCGTTGCCGTAGCGCAGCACCGCGGTGCCGCCGGCGTTGGTCGCCAGGTTGCCGCCGATCTGGCACGAGCCTTCGGCGGCCAGGCTGAGCGGGAACAGGCGGTCGTGCTGGGTCGCCGCCGCCTGCAGGTCGGCCAGGATGCAGCCGGCCTCGACCGTCATCGTGTAGGTCAAGGGATCGATGTCGCGGATGCGGTTGAGCCGCGCCAGGCTGACGACCACCGAGCCCGCCGCCGGCACGGCGCCGCCGCACAGGCCGGTGTTGCCGCCCATCGGCACGATCGCGAGCCCGGCCTCGGCGCACGCGCGCACCACACGCGCGACCTCCTCGGTGCTGCTCGGCCGCACCACCAGATCGCTGGCGCCGCGGAACAGACCGCGCGACTCGATCAGATAGGGCTCGAGGTCCGGGCCGTCGGCGATCCAGCCGCGCTCGCCGACGATCGCCTTGATGCGCTCGAGCGCCGCCGATTTGCCTGCGTCCGTCATCCTGCCATGTAAGCCGATGGTGTGGCGCCGAACAAGCCGAGCGCGCTTATTTGCGGGGCGCGGCGGCGCGGCGCAGGCGATCGTTGATCGCGACGCCGAGGCCGCGCTCGGGCACCATCATCGCGGCGATGCCGGAGAACTCCGGCCGGTCGAGCTCGCGCAGCGCCGCGAACAGCCGCGTCGCCGCCTCGGTCAGATTGCCCGATTCGCTGAGATTGACCACCGCCTCGAAGCCCTCGAGCGCATGCTGGCCGAACGCCAGCAGGGCCTCGCCGGGCTGCGCCTCCGTGGGGTCGAGGCGCAGCTTGAGGCGCGGCGCGTAGTGGCTCGCGAGCTGGCCGGGCGCGCGCGGCGCGGTCTCGGCGTCGGGTCCCGGCACCGGATCGGCGAGCTCGCCGATCGCCGCCGCGATGGTCTCCGTGGTGACGCCGCCGGCGCGCAGGATCGCCGCCGGATTGCGCGTCAGATCGACCACGGTCGACTCGAGGCCGACCCGGCACGCCCCGCCGTCCAGGATGATCGGCAGGTGGCGGCCGAACTCGCGCTCGACATGCTCGGCGGTGGTCGGGCTGACCGCGCCGGAGCGGTTGGCGCTCGGACCGGCGAGCGGGCGCCCGACCGCGGCGATCAGCGCCAGCGCCACCGGGTGATCGGGCACGCGTAGCGCCACGGTGTCGAGCCCGGCGGTGGCGAGCAGCGCGACCGGGCAGTCGGGCCGCTTCTTGAGCACCATGGTGAGCGGCCCCGGCCACTGGCGCTGCGCCAGGAAGCGCGAGCGGCGGTCGAACACCGCGAGCGTCTCGGCCATCTTCAGGTTGCTGACGTGGACGATCAGGGGATTGAAGCGCGGCCGGCCCTTGAGCTCGAAGATCGCCGCGACCGCGCGCTCCGAGGTCGCGTCGCCGCCCAGCCCGTAGACCGTCTCGGTCGGGAAGCCGACCAGGCCGCCGGTGCGCAGATGGGCGGCCGCGACCTGCAGCGTGTCATCGCTCGGCGTGAGAATCGACATCGCGTCGGCACTCTGCCCAGGCCGCCCGAGGCCGGTCAAGGTGGCGGGATTCCGCGCTTTCGCCGGCCGCCTTGCGGCGCTGGGCAATTTGCGCGACAACGGCCGCAATCACCCGACGAAAGGGCGACGGAGGACCGACATGGCAACGGTACTGACGATCGCCCAGCAGAAGGGCGGCGCGGGCAAGAGCACGCTGGCGATCCATCTCGCGGTGGCGTGGTCGGTGGCGGGCAAGCGGGTCGCGATCGTCGACATCGATCCGCAGGCCAGCGTCAGCCACTGGGACGAGCGGCGCGGCAGCATCATGAACGGCCACTCGACCGAGCTGCCGCACGTCGTCAAGCTGTCGGGCTGGCGCACCGCCAACGAGGTCGAGCGGCTCAGCCGCGAGCATGACCTGGTGCTGATCGACAGCCCGCCGCACGCCGCCACCGAGTCGCGCATCGCGGTACGCGCTGCCCAGCTCGTGCTGGTGCCGATGCAGCCGAGCCTGATGGACCTATGGGCGACCCAGGCGACGCTCGACATGGCCAAGTCCGAGCGTGTGCCGGCGCTGATCGTGCTCAACCGCGTGCCGGCGCGCTCGCGCGCCGCCGAGGCGGTCGCGAGCGAAGTCGCCAACATCGGCGTGCCGCTGGCCGACGCGCGCATCGGCAACCGGGTGGCGCTGGCCTCGGCGCTGCATCGCGGCAAGGGCATCACGGAATACGAAGCCAGCAGCACCGCGGCGCACGAGATCGAGGCGCTCGCCAAGGAGATCCTCGACCGCGTCGGTTGACGGAACGCCAGCGCGCGGATCAGATCGGCACGGGGAATCACCGGAGGACAAGCATGGGGCCGCGCCCCGCGCGTGCGCTGGGCTGGGTCTTGTTCGGGTTGGTCCTGCTGGCGGGCCCGGCGGTGGCGGCGGACGTTGCCGCGGTTCTGAAAGAGACATTGGCCGGTCGCGCCTTCGCGCAAGGCCGCGACACCACCGACCCCGCGGCCAAGCCGATGTTCGACCGCCTGCTGCGCGGCGACTACAGCCTGCCGGCGCTGACCACGCTGCCCGACCTGGCGCGGCTCGATCGCGCGGTCGCCGAGCGCTGCCCGGCGGCCAAGCCGCCGAGCCAGCTGATCCAGGACTCGACACCGTTCCTGATGACCGGCCAGTTCGACGCCAAGACGATGCCGCCGGGCGCACGCATCACGGCTAGCGATCTCGGCATGACGACGCTCGAGCTGCCGTCGGGGCGCTTCCTGGTCTACGCCGTGACCTTGACCGGCGCGCGCATCGCGCCGGCGCCGATCGTCGAGGCGCGCGCGGTCGAGCTCGGCCAATGCCGCGCCAGCGGCGACGCGCTGAGCCTGGTCGAGGGCACCACCACCGACGCGACCATCGCGGGCCAGGGCCTGGCGGTGATCGGCGGCGAGCCGGTCTGGGTGGTGGTGGCGCGCCTCGGCGCCCAAGTCGGCGTGACCCTGCAGCCGCTCAACCGGCGGCTCAAGAACTACACCGTGGGCGATGGCTGGAAGTTCCTCAGCGTCAAGTGAGCCGAGCCCCGCGCCGCCGAGCGTGGCGCGGCTCTATGGCGTGTTCCTGCGCATCGCCATGCTGAGCTTCGGTGGCGGCAGCCTGATGTGGGCGCAGCGCGTGCTGGTCGACGAGCTGCGCTGGTTCTCCGACGCGCGCTTCCTCAACGCGGTCGGGCTGTGCCAGATCCTGCCCGGCCCGAACCTGCCCAACCTGTCCGTGATGGTCGGCGCGCAGTATCGCGGCTGGGCCGGCGCGAGCGCCGCGCTCGCCGGCGCCACCGTGGTGCCGCTCGTCATCCTCGTGACCGCGGGCGCGCTTTATTTCGCCTACGACGACCTCCCGATCGTGCAGTCGGCCCTGACCGGCATGTCGGCGGCGGCCGCCGGCACGATGGTCGCCAACGCATTCAGGATGGCGCGGCGCTATCCCTGGGCGCTGCGCACGGCGCTGCTGGCGCTGGCGACGTTCGGCGCCATTGCCGTGGTCAGGCTGCCGCTCGTCATCGTGCTCGCGGTGCTGCTGCCGATCAGCATCGCGCTGGCGTGGTTCACCCGTGATTAAGACGCTGCTCGCGCTCGCCGGCTATTTCGCGGTGCTGTCGCTGCTCGCGATCGGCGGCGGCTCGACCGTGGTGCCCGACATCCACCGCTACGCCGTGACCGTGCAGGGCTGGCTGACCGACCGCCAGTTCGGCGACATCTACGCGATCGCGCGCACCTCGCCGGGGCCCTCGACCCTGTTCGTCAGCCTGGTCGGCCTCAAGGCGGCCGGGCTCGCGGGCGCGCTGGTCGCCGCGCTGGCGATGTGCACGCCGTGCTCGACCCTGACCTTCCTGGT
>JACQAI010000186.1 GCA_016195115.1 Pseudomonadota bacterium | reverse complement strand
GCGGCCGAGGCGCTGCCGAGCTTGGTCTATACCCGCGCGGTGCTCAGCGAGGCGCTGCGTCTCTACCCACCAGCGTTCGCGATCGTGCGCGAGTCGATCGCGGCCGATCGGGTCGGCGATCTCGCGATCCCGCCGCGCACCGTGGTCATGATCGCGCCCTGGGTGCTGCATCGCCACCGCCGTCTGTGGCACCAGCCCGACGGTTTCGACCCGACGCGCTTCCTGCCCGAGGCGCCGCCGCCGGGGCGCTTTGCCTATCTGCCGTTCGGGGTCGGACCGCGGGTCTGCATCGGCGCCCAATTCGCCCTGACCGAGGCGACCCTGGTCCTGGCGACCCTGGTCCAGGCGTTCCGCATCACGGTCGATGCCGGCCCGCCGGTCGTCCCGACCGCGGTCGTCACGACCCGGCCCGACCACCCGCCGGGGTTCCGCCTGACACCCCGCTGAGCCCCCCAGTTGGTCTGAACTCTTCGTTAATTCACAAGGCACTAGGCTCAAGTCCTGGCCGCGCGGCCGGGGCGGTGATATGGTGGCGGCCGACGTGGGGGCTGAAATGTCGTCACAGGCGCCCAGAAGGGGCTTGATCAGGGCTGGGGTCGCGGGCGTGTTGGCGCTCGCCATGGCGGGGTCGGCGGTCGCCGGCGTCGTCGATCACGGCGTCTACAAGGTCGAGCGCACCGTGCTGCCCTACTGGCAGGTCGGCAGCGTCGACAAGGCGTTAAGCCGCGCCTGCTCGATGGGCACGTTCAATCAGCGCGTCCCCTATCGCTTCGCCGGGCACTTCTACGGACCCTCCGGCAACGCCATGCTCGGCGCCGCCAAGGGTGCCGGCCTCAATCTCTTTGATCCGTTCAAGCGCGCCAATGTTCAGCGCGACTACTGGTTCTATCGCGATCGCACCAGCGCCTGCATCGTGATGTGGGCGCCGGTCAAGGACACCAGCGCACCGCCGGTCGCGCCGCAACCCGCTGCCGCCACCCGCTAGTTCGATCCGTCAGGCCTCGACCACCGAGCGCACGCGGCGCACCGCGTCGCGCCAGCCGGCGTAGCGCGTGTCGCGCTCGTCGGCCGACATCGCCGGCGTGAAGGCACGGTCGCGCTGCCAGAATCTCGGCAGGCCGTCGAGCCCGGGGAACACGCCGGTCGCCATGCCGGCGAGATACGCCGCACCCATCGCCGTGGTCTCGGTGACCACCGGCCGCTCGACCGGCACGCCCAGCATGTCGGCGAGGAACTGCATCGCCCAGTCGTTGACCGTGAGGCCGCCGTCGACCCGCAAGGTGACCGGTGGTGCCGCGCCGTCGGCCGCCATCGCGGCAACCAGATCGCGCGTCTGGAAGCACACCGCCTCGAGCGCGGCGCGCACGATCTCGGCGATGCCGGTGTCGCGCGTCAGCCCGAACATCGCACCGCGTGCCCGCGCGTCCCAATAGGGCGCGCCGAGCCCGGCGAACGCCGGTACCAGATAGACCTGCGCGGCGGGATCGGCGGTCGCGGCAAGCGCGGCGCTCTGGCCGGCCGACTGCAGCAGCTTGAGGCCGTCGCGCAGCCACTGGATCGCCGCGCCGGCGACGAAGATCGCGCCCTCCATGGCGTAGGTCGGCGTGCCGCCGAGCCGATAGGCGACCGTGGTGAGCAGGCGGTTGCGTGACGCAACCGCCTGGGTGCCGGTGTTGAGCAGCATGAAGCAGCCGGTGCCGTAGGTGCTCTTGATGGTGCCCGGCGCGAGGCACATCTGGCCGACCGTCGCGGCCTGCTGGTCGCCCGCGATGCCGGCGATCGGCACGGCGGCGCCGAGCACGTCGGTGGCGCTGTCGGCCGCGCGGCCGGCGCTGTCGACCACCGCGGGCAACAGCGCGCGCGGAATGTCGAATAGCCCGAGCAGCTCATCGTCCCAGTCTTGACGATGGATGTCGAACAGCATGGTGCGCGCGGCATTGGTCGCGTCGGTGACGTGGGCGCCGCCCGACAGCCGCCAGGCGAGAAAACTGTCGATCGTGCCGAAGGCGAGCTGCCCGGCTTTTGCCGCGGCGCGCGCGCCGTCGACGTGATCGAGCAGCCAGGCGAGCTTGGTCGCCGAGAAATACGGATCGATCACCAGGCCGGTCTTGCGCGCGATCAGGCCGTCGAGGCCGCGCGCCTGCAGCGCCTCGCACGGCTCGGTCGTCCGTCTGTCCTGCCAAACGATCGCGTTGTGGATCGGCCGGCCGCTCTGGCGCTCCCACACCACGGTGGTCTCGCGCTGGTTCGTGATGCCGATCGCGGCGAGCGCGCGCGCCTCAATGCCCGCGTCGCCGAGCGCCCGGCGCATCACGTCGAGCGTGGCGCGCCAGATCTCCTCGGCGTCGTGCTCGACCCAGCCGGGGCGCGGGAAGATCTGCGGCAGCTCGCGTTGCGCCTGGGCGACCGGCCGGCCGCGGGAGTCGACCACCATGGCGCGCGTGCTGGTGGTGCCTTGGTCGATCGCGAGGACGTGGCTCACGGCCGGCCGTTCCGGCCTAGCGCTCGGCGTCGACCAGTTTGCGCCCGGCGTCGGTCAGCTTGCAGACCAGCCAGTCGGGCTTGAGCGGATTGGTGAACCAGGGCTCGGCCCAGCCCTGGTCGATGCAGCTCCGGATCGTGCGCGGATTGACCTGGCGG
>JACQAI010000185.1 GCA_016195115.1 Pseudomonadota bacterium | reverse complement strand
GCCGGCGACCGGCTTGCCGATCGCGCCCTCGTCGACCAGCAGGCGGCAGGTCTGATGCGCGCCGCCCAGGAAGGTGTCGGGCGCGCACCCGACGCGCACACCGCGGGCCCGCGCCGCCTCGAGCAAGGGCCGCGCCTCGGCGACCGAGATACCGAGCGGCTTCTCGGAATGGACGTGCTTGCCGGCCTCGACGACGCGGCGGCTGACCGCGACGTGCGCGACCGGGATCGTCAGGTTGACGACCAGCTCGATCGCCGGGTCGGCGAGCAGTGCGTCGACGCTCATGGCGCGCAGGCCGTAAGTGCGGGCTTTCGCCTCGGCGGCGTCCGGTCGGATATCGGCCAAGCCGCGGATGTCGAGGATCGGGAAGCCGCGCGCCGCCTTCAGGTAGGCGTCGCTGATCACCCCGCAGCCGATGATGCCGACCCCGACACGCTCCATGCCCCGCCTCCTCCCTGCCCACTCGCGGCAACCGCGCGGTCCTGGGTTGCCGCGACGCGCACGCCACGGCAGCGGCTACATTGACAACCCCGCGCACCGAGCGCCAGATTTTCCAAACCTCGCCTCGCTCGCGATCGACGACGTCGACCGTGATCCTCATCTTGGCGGCGTCGGCGATGGCGGCATTCGTGTTCGCGTTTCTTCCGCTACGTCACGATCTGCCGCTGGCGCGGTCAAGCCAGACCGTTCCGCTCGGTCGGGGAATGCACTAGACTCCGCCGCCGTCGCCCCTGGAGGTCCGCCATGTCCCTGCGCATCGCCGTCGTGCAGCCGATCTCCCACCGGCCACCGGATGACGAGGCCAATGTGGCCGATGCGATCGGCTTCATCGCGCGCGCCGCGTTCGAGGGCGCCCAGTTCGTGTGCTTCCCCGAGAGCTATCCTGGCCCCTGGCGCATGCCGGCGACCTACGATCCGACAGCACGGTTGGCCGACGCCGCGGCCAAGCACGGCGTGCATGCGGTGTTCGGCACGCTCGAGCCGATCAGCCCCAAGGATGCGACGGCCTACAACCTGGTCGTGATGGCCTACCCGGACGGCCGCGCGCCGGCGCGATATCGGCGCACCCATCCCAACGGCCCGTGGATCTACACCGGCGGCGACAGCTGGGAGTTCCAATACGTCGCGGGCGATGAGTACCCGGTGTTCGACACCGCGCACGGCAAGGTCGGCCTCGCGATGTGCAGCGAGGTCTATATGCCCGAGGTGACGCGCGCGCTGGCGCTGCGCGGCGCCGAGCTGATCTTCATGCCGGCCGGCCTCGACAAGCGCCGCCTGTGGGCGACCTGGCGCACCTTGCTGTGGGCGCGCGCGATCGAGAACCTGGCGCTCGTGGTCTCGTGCCAGAACCTGTTCAGCGCCGACCAGCGCGGCCTGGCCCTGATCGCCGGACCCGAGGAGATCCACTACGAGAGCACGGCGCCGGGGCTCGCCGTGGTCGAGGTCGGGCTCGAGCGCGTGCGCGCGCTGCGCGCCGGGCGCGACGAGGTCGGCTCGTCGTCGACCTGCGCCGCAAAGCAGGGCGTGCTGTCGCCGCAATGGCAGCGCCCCAAGCTTTACGACACGTTCTACCCGCGGCCCGCACGCGAAGCCGCGGACTAGCCGCTCGGAATGCAGCGCTACGATCCGCTGGTACCGCCCGACCCGCAGACTTGGCTTGCGCTCGCTGAGAGCGAACGGCTCAGTCTTGTACAGACCTACCATCGCCGCGCTCGGATCCGCTTGCCGAACCTAAAGCTCCATGCCGTGTTTCACGTCATCGTTGAGAACCAGATCGCGACGGGCGACGAAATTCCCGTGAAGCGCACGCTAGAGCGCCTCATGGGCGAAAACCTTGATCGACACGAAGCCATCCACGCCATCTCATTCGTGCTCGCCATGCACCTGAACGACATTCTCAAGCCCGGCGCGACAGGCCCCCAAGATCATTCGGCATATTTTGCGAGGCTTGAGGGCTTAACCGCCGAGAGCTGGCGCCGGGAGGCAGGATGAGCATGCGCATCCCTCCCCGCTCAAGGGGGAGGGGTTGCGCTTAGTTGGTGGCAGCATTGCCTTCTGCTCAATCGGGCCCCCCCCTTGAGGGGAGTGTTGGGGAGGGGGTTACATTCGGACGGCAGAGGAGGCTCATCATGGAAATCGGCGCCGCGATGTTCTTCACCGACTATTCGATGCGCCCGGACGAGCTCGCCCGGGCGCTCGAAGATCGTGGCTTCGACTCGCTGTGGGCGCCCGAGCACTCGCACATCCCGCTGACGCGCGCCTCGCCGTTCCCGTCGGGCGGCGACCTGCCCAAGAAGTACTACGACGTCATGGACCCGTTCGTGACCCTAACGGCCGCCGCCATGGCGACCGCCAAGCTCAAGCTCGCCACCGGCATCTGCCTGGTGGTGCAGCGCGACCCGATCCAGACCGCCAAGCTGGTGGCGTCGATCGACCAGATCTCCAACGGGCGGTTCCTGTTCGGCGTCGGCGGCGGCTGGAACGCCGACGAGATGGCCGACCACGGCACGGTCTACAAGACGCGCTTCTCGCTGATGCGCGAGCGCCTCGACGCCATGAAGGAGATCTGGACCAAGTCGAAGGCCGAGTATCACGGCAAGTTCGTCGACTTCGGCCCGATGATGACCTGGCCCAAGCCGGTGCAGAAGCCGCACCCGCCGATC
>JACQAI010000184.1 GCA_016195115.1 Pseudomonadota bacterium | reverse complement strand
GGAGGCGGTGGTCGCCGGCCTGACGGCGTGCGGCCTGACCGTGAAGCGCATCGGCCTCGGCCCGACGCCGATGCTCTACTACGCGGTCTACGAGCTCGGCTGTGACGGCGGCGTGCAGATCACCGGGTCGCACAATCCGCCCGAGTACAACGGCTTCAAGATGATGCTCGGCCATGGCCCGTTCTACGGCGAGCAGATCAAACGCCTGGGCGACATCGCCGCGCGCGCCGCCTACGCCGCCGGCGCCGGCACGACCGAACACCACGATCTCATGGAGCGCTACGTCGCGCGGCTGGCCCGGGATTATCGCGGCACGCGGCCGCTCACCGTGGTGTGGGACGCCGGCAACGGCGCCGCCGGACCGGCGATGGCGCGGCTGGTCAAGCAGCTGCCCGGTCGCCGAGATCGTGATCGGCGACGTCAAGGAGAGCCAGGGCTTGATCGACGAGATCGAGCGGCTCGGCGGGCGGCCGTTGATGTGGCAGAGCGGCCATTCGCTGATCAAGGCCAAGATGAAGGAAACCGGTGCGCCGCTCGCCGGCGAGATGAGCGGCCACATCTTCTTCGCCGACCGTTTCTACGGTTTCGATGATGCGCTCTATGCGGCGGTGCGCATGCTCTCGCTGGCGTCCAACAGCCGTGACAGCGTCGGCGCCCTGCGCGACCAGCTGCCGGTGTTCGTCAACACCCCGGAGCTGCGGTTCCCGTGCTCGGAGGCGCGCAAGTTCGCGGTGGTCGACGAGGTCAAGGCGCGGCTCAAGGCGGCCGGCGCGGACGTGACCGACGTCGATGGCGTGCGGGTCAAGACCGCGGACGGCTGGTGGCTGCTGCGGGCGTCGAATACCCAGGACGTGCTGGTCGCGCGCTGCGAGGCCAGGGATCAGGCCGGGCTCGAGCGGCTCAAGCTGCAATTGATCGGCGCGCTGACGCCGAGCGGGATCGAGCCGCCGGAGTTTTAAGTCGCGGGCTTTAGTGCGCGTTGGCCGGGGCGACGACGACGCAGGCCATGTTTTCGCGCGCCAGCGCCCGACAGGCTTCGCGGGCCTGGTCCTCGGCGAGGCCGGCGACGCGCGCGCGATACAGCGTGCCGTGGTTGTTCCTGTGGGGGCTGATGCTGACTTGACCCTGGTCGAGGTTGGCGGTGCGGATCGCCGCTTTGCTGGCGGCGGTCGCCTGGGCCTGGGCGCGGAAGGCGCCGACCTGGACCAGCCAGCTGCCCGACGCGGTGGCCGGCGGATTGACGGCGGGCGCCGCCTTGGCGCCGTTCTTGGCCGGCGCGATCGGGAGCGACGCGTTGGTCACGTTCGGTTTCGGCCTGGCGATCGGGCTGGGCGCCGGTCGCGGCGTCACGTCATCGAGCGTGTTCTTGGCGACCACGTCGTCGAGCGTCAGACGCACCAGCTTGGTCGAGGCCTTGGGGGCGACGGTGTCGCCGAGCACCGGGTCGCGCACGTTGGCCAACATGATGTCGTCGATCGAGCGGTTGAATCCCTGGTCGAGCAGCCGCGCCATCTGGTGATCGCGCCAGGGCTGCGACTGCCCGCCGAACACGACGCCGATCAGTCGGCGGCCGTTGCGGCGCGCCGACGCCACCAAATTGAAACCGGAGGCGCGGATGAAGCCGGTCTTGATGCCGTCGGCGCCGTCGTAGGTGTCGAGTAGATGGTTGTGGTTGGCTTGGACGTGGCCGGCGAACATGAAGCTGCGCGTGCTGAAGTACGGGTAGTACTGCGGGAAGTCGTAGATCAGCGCACGCCCGAGCAGCGCCATGTCGCGCGCCGTCGTCACCTGACTGGTGTTGGGCAGACCCGACGCGTTCAGGAAATACGTGCGATTCATGCCGAGCGCGCGCGCGCGCTCGGTCATCATCTGCGCGAAACTCTCCTCGCTGCCCGCGAGCCCTTCGGCGAGCACCACCGCGGCGTCGTTGGCCGACTTGGTGACGACGCCGAGCACCGCGTCCTCGACTCGAATCGACGCGCCCGGCTGAAGGCTGAGCTTGGACGGCGCCATTGCGGCGGCGTGCTCGCTGATCGGCAGCCGATGCTCGAGCTGCAGGCGATGCTTCGCCAGCGCCTCGAACGTCAAATAGAGGGTCATCATCTTGGTCAGCGACGCCGGGTAGGTCTGCTCGTCGGCATCGACCGCATGCAGCACCGCGCCGGTGTCGGCGTCGATCACGATCGACGCGTATTTGGGCGGCACGTACTTCGGGGCGGCGGGCTTGGTGGCGGCCGGCTTGGCCGGGGTTTTGGGCGATGCGGCGAGCAGCGGCGGCGCGGCCAGAAGACCAGCGGTCACCCCGAGCGCGACCAGCAGACCGCGCACTTCACGTCCCCAACGCCCATCCCGCATTCCGACCTGCTCCCCCGCACTAGGCCCGGCCCTCGAGCCCGGTCCGCGATCACCCCGTCGGCCTTCCGCCCGACCTGCGGCAAATCTTATTAATTTTCTTAACTTCTGTCTATAACCAATTGAATCAAATCGGCTTACTGATAGTCGCAGGAACTGGTTGAAATTCAGTTTCGGAGCCGCTCGGTCAGATGGCCTAGGCGCCGTCACGGCGTCGCCGGGCCGAATCGGCTGAATCTCGACCCGGACTGCGGGTAAAATCGCGGGAATCTCAGGAATCCGCGGCGTCGGCGGGAGCCGCGGCGGGCAGCAGGGTGTCGATCCACGGGCCGTCGGGCATCTGGCGCACCAGGCCGCTGATATGGGTGTTCCACCACCGGCGCTGGTCGCGCAGGCTGTCCTCGTCGAACTGGGTCTGGCGCCACTGCCGGTCGGCCGCCAGGTAGGTCATGAAGTCGATGGGAAAGCCGACCGTGGCCGAGCTGAAGCGCGACGAATCGAACGACAGATAAGCCAGCTTGAGGGCCATCGGCAGCGGCGTCTGCGGCCGCAGCGCGCGGTCGAGGATCGGCTTGCCGTAGGCGGTCTGGCCGATCGAGAGATAAGGCGTGCGCTCGTCGACCTGGATCCAGTTGCCCTCGGGATAGACCAGAAACAGGCTGGGCTCGGGGTCGTCGGCGAGCTGGCCGCCCAGGATCGCGTGCAGGTCGAACTCGAGGCCGCTGTCCTTGAGCGCCGCCTTGTCCTCGGCGGCGACTTGTCGCAGGCAGCGGGCGAAGCCGCCGACCGCGTCGAGCAGCGACGCGAAGCCGTCGCCAGGGTCGTCGCGGATCGCGCGATCGAGGTAGGCCACGGTCTTGTCGCGCACCGAACGCAGGCCCGAGGTCATGACCAGGAAGCGGTGGCGCGGGCCGCCATGGAAGCTGACCTTGCGCGCCGCGGCCATCTGGGTGCCGGCGGTGACGCGGCCGTCGGCCAGGATGACCAAGCCCTCGGCGATCTTGATGCCGACGCAGAATGTCATGAAAAGCGG
>JACQAI010000123.1 GCA_016195115.1 Pseudomonadota bacterium | reverse complement strand
CCATGTCGGCCAGCATCAGGCCGTCGATCCGCGGCATCACGATGTCGGTGAACATCAGGCTGATGCCCGGGTTCTGCTCGAGCAGGATGAAGGCCTCGACGGCGTCGCGCGCGGTCAGCACCGCATAGCCGGCCTCGCGCAGCACCGTCCCGGCGTACTCGCGCACGCCGTCGTCGTCCTCGACCACCAGGATGGGATCCGGGACCATCGCGGCTACCTCACCGGCGTTAAGTCTTTAACGTCTTAACCTTAATGGCTGTGACGGCGCTCACACCCAAAGGGCAGGCGCGTTGCCCTTTCCGCCGCCGGTCCGGCGTCTCAGAGCTTGAGCAGCCGGCGCGCGTTGCCCTCAAGGATCTGGGCTTTGGCCGTCGTGTCGAGGGTCGGATGGTCGGTGACGACCTCGACCGGGCGCTCGTAGGCGATCGGGTAGCAGTAATCGCTGCCCATCATCACGCGATCGGCGCCGATCACGCGCACCAGGTAGTCGAGCACGTCATGCGAGTAGCCGATGGTGTCGTAATAGAAGCAGCGCAGGTAGTCGACCGGCGCTTGGTGGATGTGCTTGAGGTCCTGGCGCGTCCGCCAGCCTTGGGTGAGCCGGCCGACCATCCAGGGGAAGCCGCCGCCGGCGTGCGGCAGGCAGATGACCAGTCGCGGGAAGCGATCGAGTACGCCGCCGAACACGAAATGCGCCCCCGCGATCGCCGACTCGAAGGGGTTGCCCAGCAGGTTGGTGAGATAGTGCGGCACGAGTCTGGCGTGGCCGATCACCGCGACCGGGTGCAGGAAGATCGGCAGCCCGAGCGCCTCGATGCGCTCGTAGACCGGGAACAGCGACGGGTCGGAGACTTCCTTGTCGCCCACCGCGGTCGCCATGTAGACGCCGCGGATGCCCGGCAAGGTCGCGGCGCGTTCGAGCTCGGCGATTGCCAAGTCGGGCTCGTGCATCGGCAACATGGCGAGCCCGAACAGCCGCGTCGGATGGCGCGTGTGCGCCTCGGCGCAGCCGTCGTTGAAAGCCGCCGACAGCTTGCGCGAGAGATTGCGTTCGGCCCAGTAGACCATCGGCAGCGACAGCGACAGGATGTGCACCGCGACGCCCTGCTCGTCCATCGCGGCGAGGCGCGCGTCGAGATCGGTGAACTTGGCGATCAGGGGCTGGGTCTGGACGTTGCCGATCTTGATCACCGGACCGCGGCCCTCGACCATGCGGTACTCGGCGCCGCTGGCCTTGCCCTCGGCCTCGACCAGCTTGAGGAAGCCCGTCGGATAGAAGTGGGCGTGGGTGTCGATCGCGTGCCGTTGCTCCGTCATCGCTGCCGCCTCCCGCCGAACCAGCCGGGATAGTGCACCGCGGCGCAGCGGCCGCCTAGCGCGGCGACCTGTGCGGCGGTCGCGGGGCTTCGCCCCCGCCGCGCTAGCGTTTGGCCTTCAGGGCGTCGACCAGAGCGCGTGCCGATGCAAGCATGGCTTGGCGATGCGCATCGTCGATCTGCGGCCGGGCGGCGACCGAGCGCGCGAGCTCATCGAGGATGTCGGCGAACAGGCCGTAATGAACATGCATGTCGACCCGGCGCTTCTGGTCGTCGCGCCGCTCCAGCTTGAGGGCGACGCCGGTGGCGTCGGTGTGCGCCTCGAAGTGCGCGGTCTGCCCGAACGTGCCAATGTAGGCCTTGTCGGGAAACTCGAGCGCGACCTCGGCCTTGTCTGTTATGATCTTCATGAAGGGGTCCTCTGGAATCGGCGGTCTCGCCGCGAGTCCGGGCAACACTAGGCGGGACATCGGCACGGCGACTTGACCCAGATCAAGGTTCGCCGCGCGCGCCGGTGGCCGGATCGACCTCGGATGTTCTGGCTGTGGGAGCCGCGTCGATGTCTTGGGAACGCGATCGGGATAAGGGATTCGAAGCGGATTACGCACGCCGCGAGGAGTTCGCCTTCAAGGCCGCCGCCCATCGCAACCGGCTATTGGCGCAATGGGCCGCCGACAAGATGCAGCTCCGGCACCATGACGCCGACAGCTACGTCACGACGCTGGTCACCGGCGACGTCAAGCATCTGCGCGGCCGCGCCATCATCGCCAAGGTGGTCGAGGATCTGAAGGCCGCCGGCGTGGCGATCACCGAGAAGGAGGTCGCCGCCGAGTTCGACCGGCTGGAGGCCCAGGCCCAGGCTGAGATCAAGAAGACTTGAGGCGTTCGCACGACGTGCGCGCCAGTGGCGCGAGCTAGCGTAGGCTTTCGATATAAGCGATCAGATTGTCGATCTGGACTCGGCTCAAGCCCAAGCTGGGCATCGGCGCGTGGGGTGCCGTGAGGAACCCCCGCAGCTCATCCGGCGTCTTGGTCTGGCGCCGCGCGACCGATCGGAAGGTCGGTGGCCCCTGGGTCGTCGGGCCGGTCGCCGCCTCATCGACCAGATGGCAGCTCGCGCACCACGTTCGCGCCACCTCGGCGCCCGCCCCTGGATCGCCGGCCGCCCCCGCCGCCGACGTCAACAGCGGGATGACCAGCGCCACCAGCAACGGTGCGGCCGATCGCGTCATGCTTGCCCCCGGTTCGCCGCCTGGTCGCGGCCATGACTGCGCAAAAAGTGCTGCAGAACCAGCCGCAGGCGCGCCGACTCGGCGT
>JACQAI010000170.1 GCA_016195115.1 Pseudomonadota bacterium | reverse complement strand
TTCTGGGGCGGCGTCGGCGAGCCGACCATCGCGGTGTGCACGCCGGCGGTGCTCAACGCCTACTTCGCGGCGACCGGCAAGCGCATCCGCTCGCTGCCGCTGAAGCACCACGGCATCGTCTAGGGCGTAGGGTCGGGATGCGCTTCATACCCCGGCGCGCATTCCTGCGCGTGCTCGGCCTCGGCGCGGCGGCGTTCGCCGCGTCGGGGCTGGCGCGCCTCGGGTCATTGGCCTGGGCCGCACCAATCGAGGTGCCGGCCGATCCCGCCGAGGCGATGCGGGCGGTGCTCGGCAACGCCAGGCCGACCAAGGGCAAGGTCGTGCTCGACATGCCCTACATCACCGAGACGGGGACGTCGGTGCCCATCACGGTCAAGGTCGACAGCCCGATGACCGCGGCCGACCACGTCACCGAGATCCACGTCTTCGCCGACGGCAATCCGGTGCCGCGGATCGCCAGCTTCACCTTGGGTCCGCGCGCCGGCAAGGCCGAGATCTCGACGCGCGTTCGTCTGGCGCGCAGCCAGCGCGTCACCGCGGTGGCGCGGCTGAAGGACGGCAGCTACTGGTCGGACATGCGCGAGATCAACGTCGCACAGGGCGCCTGCGTCGATGACGATGAAGGCACCCTGGGCAGCGCCGGCGGCGCCGTGCTGAAATGAGCGAAGCGATTTCCCGCGTGCGCGTGCCGCCCAAGGCGGCCAAGGGCGAGGTGATCGAGATCCGCGCGGTGATCACGCACCCGATGGAGTCCGGGCAGCGGGTCAACGAGGTCGGCCAGCGCGTGCCGCGCAAGATCATCAACCGCTTCGTGTGCAGCTACAACGGCGTCGAAGTGTTCGCCGCCGATTGGTTCCCGTCGATCACCGCCAATCCCTATCTGTCGTTCCACACCGTCGCGACCGAGTCCGGCACCCTCACGTTCGCCTGGGTCGACGACGACGGCACGGTCTACACCGCGTCGGCCAAGATCGAGGTGTCCTAGCAATCCCTCCCCCGCGCGCAGCGCGGGGGCGGGTAGGGTGGGGGCCACGATGCCGAAACCTCGCCGCTGCCGGCAATTTTCGAACGCCCTTGCCCCCACCCTACCCGCCCCCACGCTGACGCGCGGGGGAGGGATTGCATTGGTGCTGGTGCTTGTGAGCGTCGCGCTCGCCCAGGACCGCGCGCCCTATACGGTCGGCGATCAGCGCTCGGGCTACACCTACCTGACCAAGGAGCTGCAGGCGCAGCAGAACGACGAGCTCGGCAACCAGGGCATGCTGTGGGTCGAGCGCGGCGCCGCGCTCTGGAACGCGGCTGCGGGCACGGCGGCCAAGTCGTGCGCGACGTGCCACGGCGACGCCGCGACCGGCATGAAGGGCGTGCGCGCCAGCTATCCGAAATGGAACGACGCGCTCAAGAAGCCGATCGGCCTCGAGCAGCGCATCAATCTGTGCCGCACCGAGCAGATGGGCGCGCCGGCGTTCGCCTGGGAGTCCGAGGCGCTGCTTTCGATCACGGCGTATGTCGGCCGGCAGTCGCTCGGGCTGGCGGTGGCGCTGCCGCGCGATCCGCGGCTCGAGCCCTATCGCCAGGCCGGCGAGGCGTTCTACAATCAGCGCCGCGGCCAGTGGCAGCTCGCCTGCAGCTATTGTCACGTCGAGCAGGCCGGCCAGCATCTGCGCGGCGATCACTTGAGCCAGGGCCAGACCAACGGGTTTCCGATCTATCGTTTGCTGTGGGACGGCATGGGATCCGTCCAACGCATGTTCCGCTGGTGCAACGAAGGCGTCCGTGCCGAGCCGTACGACTACGGCTCGGATGAATATATCGGGCTCGAGATCTACCTCGCCGAACGCGGTCGGGGCCTGCCGGTCGAGACCCCCGCGGTGCGGCGCTAGCCGGGAGGACAGGAATGAGACACATCATCCGCGCGGCGCTCGTGTTGGCGCTGGTCCTGGCCGGACCGGCGCTTGCGCAGACCGTCGACGTCACGGCGCTGTCAGCGTCGTGCGCGACCTGTCATGGCCCGGGGCTCGAGGGCTCGGGCGCCATGCCGTCGCTCAAGGGCCGGCGCGCCGCCGACATCGCCACCGCGATCAAGCAGTTCCAGAGCGGCGAGCGCCCGGCGACGATCATGATGCGGCTGTCCAAGGGCTGGTCGGCCGCCGAGATCGACGCGCTCGCCGCCAAGCTGGGGGAGGGCAAGTGATGCGCACCAGATCGCTTCGGATCACCCGCCGCGCCTTCATCGCCGGTGCCAGCGCCACCCTCGCGACCCCGTCGATCGTACGCGGCCAAGCCGCCGCCCGCGTCGTCGTGATCGGCGCCGGCTTCGGCGGCGCCACCGCGGCGAAGTACGTCAAGCAGTGGGCGCCGGCGGCGCAGGTCACGGTGATCGAGCCGTCGGAGCGCTTCATCACCTGCCCGTACAGTAACCTGGTGCTCGGCGGCCTGCGCGACATGGCCTCGATCACGCACAGCTACGACAAGCTCGCCCGGCGCGTCACCCTGGTGCGCGACAGCGCCGTCGCGATCGACGCCGATGCGCGCACGGTGCGGCTGCAGGGCGGCACCGCCGTGCCGTACGACCGCCTGATCGTGTCGCCGGGCATCGATCTCCGCTGGGGCGCCATCGCCGGCTATGACGAGGCCGCCGCCGAGAAGATGCCGCACGCCTGGAAGGCCGGCCCGCAGACCGTGCTGCTGCGCCGCCAGCTCGAGGCGATGCCCGACGGCGGCACGGTCGTGATCGTGGCGCCCGACAATCCGTTCCGCTGCCCGCCGGGCCCCTACGAGCGCGCGTCGATGATCGCCCACTATCTCGCGACCACGAAGCCGAAGTCGAAGCTCCTGATCCTCGACGCCAAGGACGCGTTCTCCAAGCAGCCGCTGTTCCTCGACGGCTGGAATCGTCGAGTGGGTGCCGGTGTCGAAGGGCGGCAAGATCACCAAGGTCGACGTCGGCGCCATGACGGTCGAGAACGAGTTCGGCGACAAGACCAAAGGCGACGTCATCAACGTCATCCCGCCGCAGTTCGCCGGCAAGATCGCGCGCGACGCCGGCCTTGCCGAGGCCAACGGCTGGTGCGTCATCGACCCGGTCAGCTTCGAGTCGACCAAGCTCAAGAACATCCACGTCATCGGCGACGCCACCAGCGCCGCGCCGATGCCGAAGTCGGGCTTCGTTGCCAACAACCAGGGCAAGGTCGCGGCCGCCGCGGTGGTCGCGTTGTTGGCCGGGAAAACGCCTTCGGAGGCGACCTGGGTCAACGTCTGCTACAGCCGCGTCGCGCCGGACTACGGCATCTCGGTCAGCAACGTCATCCACGTTGCCGGCGGCAAGTTCGCCGAGGTCCCGGGCTCCGGCGGCCCGAGCCCGCGCGACGCCAAGGACGACTTCCGCAAACAGGAGGCCGCGTTCGGCGACGGCTGGTACGCCAGCATCACGGCCGAC
>JACQAI010000169.1 GCA_016195115.1 Pseudomonadota bacterium | reverse complement strand
GAGCGCGAGATGCTGGCGTTCGAGACCCTGACCCTGGCTCCGATCGACCTGGCGCTGGTCGAGCCCGGCCTGCTCACCGCCGGCGAGATCGCCTGGCTCAACGCCTACCACGCGCGCGTGCGCGCCACCCACGCGGCCAACCTCGATGCCGCCACCCAACGCTGGCTCGAGCACGCGACGCGCGCGCTTTGATCGCGCGGGTCAATCGTAGGCGCGCGCGCCCTTGTTCAGGGTCTGCCACTGGGCGTCGTCGTGCCCGAACACGATCGTGCCGCCCTGTTTCTCGAGGCGGCGCAACTCCGCCAGCGAGCCGCGGAACCGCGACGCGTCCCAGGAATTCTTCGGCGAATAGTCGTGCTCGAGGTTTTGCCGCACCGCGGCGGCGTCGGCGGCGAGGATGAAGCAGCCGCTGCGCGCGAGCTCGATTTTGGCGCCGATGCTGCCCGCCGTGTGGCCGGGCAGCGGCAGCAGGACGATGCGGTCGTCGTCGAACAGGTCGCGGGCGGTGTCGATCGCCTGGACCGGCATCGGCTGATCCCAATCGGCCCGGAAATAGCCCTTGCCCTCGGACTGCGGATCGCCGGCGACCGCCAGCTCCTTGGCGTGAACGACGAAGGTCGCCTTCGTGAAGAAGGCGTTGCAGCCGCAGTGATCCATGTGCAGATGCGAGTTGACGACGACGTCGATGTCGTCGGGCTGCAGGTTGAGCTTGGCGAGGTCGCCGACCACGTTCTCGCCGGGTCGGTGAACCGGCACGAATGCGCGGGCGATGCCGCCCCAGCGCGCCGCCGCATCGGTCTCGACCGCCGGGTGGCAGCCGGTGTCGAACAGCACGTTGCCCTGCGGGTGGCGGATCAGGAAGCACGAGCACGGAAACTCCGCGGTCAGCTCCTTCGGCAGCTCGGGAAAATACATGCTGGCGCGCATCCGCAGCCGCCCGCCCGACAGCACGTGCATCTTCATCCGGTCACCTCCCACACGCTGACCATACACCCTCGCTGGCGACCCGCGCGATCTGACGCTGTCAGTCAGGCGATCGTGAAGCCGTATTGACGCCCGCGCGACCGCGCGAACCTGCGGATGCGGTCATCGTGCGTCACAAGCGGGCAGTCGAGCCCGATCGCGCTGGCGATGAGCAGCCGATCCGCTGGATCCCGATGCTCGAGATGATGCAGCTGATACGCGCGCGCTGCTGTCTCGTGGTCGAGCGGCACCGCGGCAAGCCCGGGGCGGCTCAAGAAACGCGCGACCCACGCCTCGACCGGCACGTCGAGCTCGATGAAACCCTTGTCGACGAGGACGGCGATTTCCCAGACGCTGACTGCGCTCAAGAGTATCCGGCCGCCCGCCTTCCAAGCGCCGTCGATGGCCCGCCGGGTCGCTGCACCCAGCCTGTCGTCACCGCTGTCGAGCCAAAGCGCGACGTGGGTGTCGAGCAATAGATCGGTCAGCGGCGCGCCTCGCGCCCGGTCTCGGCATCGGTTTTTTCGTCGAGCACCGGAGCGGTGAGGTCAACGCCGCGTCGGATACGCACCGATCCGGGATGGGCGCCGAACAAGGAGCGCTCGCGCGCGTTTTCCTCGACGAGGCGACGGACGGCCGTGGCCACGAGCTCGGTCTTGTTGCCGCCGGTCAAGTCGTCCGCGGCCTTTTCGATCAGAGCCACGACATCGGGCCGGTTGATCGTCACAACGGTAGCCATGGAAGGTCGCCTATAATGATAGTCATAATGATAACATCAAACGCGGAATTATCAAGCGCGTCGCGCCCGGCGTCTCGTTCAATGGCGCTGCAACGCGGCTTGGCCGGCTTCGGCGATCCACCCTAAAGCATACGACGCGATGCCGGCTGCCGCGACGAATGCTCCGACCTCTGGATCTCCGAACAAGGTCATCGCCCACAGAAGATAGGTCGTGCCCGCGAGTAGAATTGGTTCAGCGAGCCACGCGCACGTTCGCACCCACCGCGCGCGGGTTCGCCGGAATAGCAACACCGCGCCAGTCGGCCAGGCGAATCCGAGGAGGAAGAGGTATGGCTCGGGTTCGGCCCAGCGCGTCGGTGTCCATACGTAGTGATAGGTGCGCTTCTGGGACTCATTGTTATCGCTCGTCGCCGCCGGCTTGTCGTCGGTTCCAGGCACGCCGCCGACGCAGCTCGACATCGGCAGACAGAGGCTGGCGAGCAGCAGCACCGCGCCGATCGATTTCGCGAGTCGGACTGCTCCCATCGTCAAAAATTGCCGTAGAAGCGCACCGTGTCGTCGTCGACGCCGATCGCTTCTTCGTGCATGTCGAGGCACATCTGGATGAAGTCGGGCGGATAGTCGGCGCGGTAGGCGTCGACCATGGACTTGAGCTCGCGCAGCTCCTTGCGGTCGAACTCGACGATGTCGACCGCGAGCTCCTCGATCACGGTGCCGAGCTCGAAGAATTCTAGGATGTCGGTCAGCGCGTACTCGCCGCCCTGGTGGGCGTGGACCTGGCGCAGCGCGCCGTCGGCCTGGACCAGATAGACCCCCGGCTCTGCCTCGGCGAGCTCGGGCAGGATGCGCTCCATCAACGGCGCTGCCCGATCATCGCCAGCCACTCCTCCTCGCTCAGCACCGTGAGCCCGAGCTCGCGCGCCTTGGTCGCCTTCGAGCCGGCGGCGCTGCCAACCACGACGTAATCGGTGTTCTTGGACACCGATTCCGCGGTCTTGGCGCCGAGCGCCTCGGCGCGCGCCTTGGCCTCGCGCCGAGTCATGGTGGTGAGCTCGCCGGTGAACACCACGATCTTGCCGGCGACGGGCGAGTCGGCGCGCGCCGTCGGCGCCTTGACCGGAGTGACGTCGATCTGGTCGGCCAGCGCCTTGACGACGTCGCGGTTGTGCTTCTCGGCGAAGAACGCCACCAGGTCGGTCGCCACCGACTCGCCGATCTGAGTGATGTTGTCGAGGTCGTGCCAGGCCTCGGAGTCGCGGTCCGCGGCGGCGATCATGGCGTCGCGCCAGGCGTCCAACGTGCCGTAGTGGCGCGCCAGCAGCTTGGCGGTCGCCTCGCCGACCTGGCGGATGCCGAGCGCGTAGATGAAGCGGTCGAGCGCGATGGTGCGCCGCGCATCGAGGTTGGCGAACAGCTTCTTGACCGAGGTCTCGCCCCAACCTTCGCGCTCGAGCAGCACCTTCTCGTGGCGCTTGAGCTTGAAGAGGTCGGCCGGCGACTTGACCAGATCGTCGTCGAAGAACGCCTGGATGTGCTTCTCGCCGAGGCCTTCGATGTCGAAGGCGTCGCGGCTGACGAAGTGGCGCAGCCGCTCGACCGCCTGGGCCTTGCAGATCAGCCCGCCGGTGCAGCGACGCGCGACCTCGCCCTCCTCGCGGATTGCCAGCGAGCCGCATTCCGGGCAACGCTCGGGGAACTTGAACTTGCGCGCGCCGGGTTTGCGCTCGCTCTCGACCGCGCCGACGATCTGCGGGATGACGTCGCCGGCGCGCTGCACGATCACGATGTCGCCGATGCGCACGTCCTTGCGCTCGATCTCGTCCTCGTTGTGCAGGGTGGCGCGCGACACCATGACGCCGCCGACATTGATCGGCTCGAGCTCGGCGACCGGCGTCAGGGCGCCGGTGCGGCCGACTTGGATCGAGATGGCGTTCAACCGGGTGCGCGCCTGCTCGGCCGGGAACTTGTGCGCCAGCGCCCAGCGCGGCGCACGCGACACCATGCCCAGCCGTTCCTGGAGGTCGAACCGGTTGACCTTGTAGACGACGCCATCGATCTCGTACTGCAGCTTGGGCCGCGCCTCGAGGATGCGGTGATAGAGCGCCAGCGCCTCGTCCTCGCCCTTGCACAATCTGGCCAGCGGGTTGACCTCGAAGCCCCAGCCCTTGAGATGGTCGAGGAACTCGGCGTGGGTGTCGCCGATCGGCTCGGAGATCTCGCCGCCCGCATAGGCGAAGAACGCCAGCGGGCGCGACGCCGTGATCTTCGCGAAGGCGTCGCGGCGCATGTAGACCTCGCCGCGCACCTCGAGCACCGCGGGCTTCCTGCGGCCCTCGAGCTTCTTCGGCACGGTCTCGATGGTGCGGACGTTGGCGGTGACGTCCTCGCCGGCGGTGCCGTCGCCCCGGGTTGCTGCCTGCACAAGGCTTCCGTGCTCGTAGCGGATCGCCAGCGACAGGCCGTCGATCTTGGGCTCGCCCATGACCTCAAGCGTCAGGCTGGGATCGGCCTCGAAGTCGCGGCGCAGGTAGTTGCGCACCGACTTGAAGAAGTCGCGCACGTCGTCGTCATCGAAGGCGTTGTCGAGCGACAGCATCGGCCGGCTGTGGGTGACCTTGGCGAAGGTCGCGACCGGCGCCGCGCCGACCCGCTTGCTCGGGCTGTCGTCGCGGACGTAGTCCGGGAAGCGCTTCTCGATCGCGTCGTTGCGTCGCCGCAGCGCGTCGTACTCGGCGTCGCCGATCTCGGGCGCGTCGTTCTGGTGATAGAGCGTGTCGTGGCGCGCGATCTCCTTGGCGAGCCGCCGGAGCTCGCGGCGTGCCGCGACATCGTCGAGCTGCTCGACCGGCGTCGCCGCGGGCTCGCGATCCTTGCGGCGGACCTCGTTCACGTGTTGGCCGTCATCAGGCGGTCGGCGGCGGCGCGCGCCTCGTCGGTCACCACCGCGCCGGACAGCATGCGGGCGATCTCCTCGCGGCGCGCCGCCGCCGGCAGCGCCTCGGCCGTGGTGACGACCGACTTGCCGGCGCCCTGTTTGAGGACGCGCCAGTGGTGGTCGCCGCGCGCCGCGACCTGCGGGCTGTGGGTCACCACCAGCACCTGCAGGCCCTTGCCGAGCCGCGCCAGGCGCTGGCCGACCGCGGCCGCGACGGCGCCGCCGATGCCGCTGTCGACCTCGTCGAACACCAGGGTCGGCACCGGGCTGGCACCGGCGAGCACGACCTTGATCGCGAGCATGGCGCGCGCCAGCTCGCCGCCCGAGGCGATCTTGCCGAGCGGTGCCAGCGCGGTCCCGGGATTGGTCGCCATCTCGAAGACGACGCGGTCGATGCCGTCGGCGTTCCACGCCTCCTCGGGCTGACGGCTGAGCGCGGTGTGGAAGCGCGCCTTCTCGAGCTTGAGCGGCGCCAGCTCGGCCATCACGGCCTTGTCGAGCCGCGCCGCGGCCTTGGCGCGCGCCGCCGACAGCCGCTCGGCCATCGAGTGGTAGGCGTGCTTGGCCTCGGCCTCGACCTTGGTGAACTCGGCGATCGCCGTCTCGCCTTGGTCGAGCTGGGCGAGCTGGTTGGCGAAGCGTTGGTGCAGGCGCGGCAGATCCTCGACCGAGACGTGGTGCTTGCGCGCCGCGGCGCGCAGCGCGAACAGCCGCTCCTCGACCTGCTCGAGGGTGGCAGCGCCGCCGTCCTCGCCGCGCGCCAAGGCGGCGAGCTGGGCCAGCGCATCGTTGACCTCGGCGAGCGCGCGGTCGAGCGAGGCGAGCGCCGGCGCCGCCTGGTCGCGCAGCTCACCGGCGAGGCGCCCGAGCTGGCGCGCCGCCGTGGCGAGAATCTGCGCCGCGCCGCGCTCGGCCGCCAGCTCGCCGTGCACCGTCGTGACGGCCGCCACCAGCTTGTCGCGGTGCTGCAGTCCGCTGCGGCGATGCGACAGCTCGTTCTCCTCGTCGCCGCCGCGCGGCGCCAGGGCTTCGAGCTCGGCGTGGACGTGGCGCAGGTAGTCCTCCTCGGCCTTGGCGCGGGCGTTCGCCTGCTGGGTGTCGTGCAGCACGCGCACGGCTTGTTGCCAGACCTCGTGAGCGCGCCTGACCTCGGCGCGCGGCACCGGGTGGCCGGCGAAGGCGTCGAGCAGCTCGATATGGGTCGCCGCGTCGAGCAGCCCGTGCTGCTCGAACTGGCCCTGCAGCTCGACCAGGCGTTCGCCGACCGTGCGCAGCAGGCCGACCGAGACCGCCTGGTCGTTGATCGCGGCGCGCGAGCGGCCGTCGGCCGACAGCACGCGGCGCAGCACCAGGGTGGCGCCGGGGTCGATCCCTTGGTCAATCAGCGGCGCGCGCGCCGGATGGTTGGGCGGCACGTCGAACTCGGTGGTGACCACGGCCTGCGCGGCACCCTGGCGCACCAGGCTCGAATCGCCGCGGCCGCCCAGCGCCAGGCCGAGGGCATCGAGCAGGATCGATTTGCCCGCGCCGGTCTCGCCGGTCAGCACCGACAGGCCCGGCTGGAACGTCAGCTCCAGGCGGTCGATCAGCACGACGTCGCGGATCGCGAGGCTGAGCAACATCGAGGCGTAAGGTGGCAGAGCGTCAGGGACGGATCAACGGTGCGGCCGATTCGGCAGCACCGGGTCGACGCGGGATGTCGTCAGAACGGGTTGATCGAGGCCAGCGCGCGGCTGATCCAGGAGCCTTCGTCCTCGAGCGGGCGGAGATGGACGCCCTCGAGCAGGGCGTAGCTGTCCTCGTACCACTCGGAGCCCGGGAAGTTGTGGCCGAGCACTGCGGCGGCGGTCTGCGCCTCCTCGCGCAGCCCGACCGCGAGATAGCATTCGGTCAGCCGCGCCAGCGCCTCGGGCACGTGGGTCGTGGTCTGGTATTTCTCGACCACCCGGCGGAAGCGGTTGATCGCCGCGACCTGCTGGCCGGCGCGTTCGTAGAAACGGCCGATCTCCATCTCCTTGCCGGCCAAGTGGTCGCGCGTCAGGTCGATCTTGATGCGCGCGTCGCGGGCGTAGACGCTCTCGGGAAAGCGTCGCACCACCTCCTCGAGCGCTTTGAGCGACTGGTCGGTCAGGCG
>JACQAI010000122.1 GCA_016195115.1 Pseudomonadota bacterium | reverse complement strand
CATCGTGCTCAACACCTGGTCCTATCACCTGGTGCCGGCGGGGCTGCTGTTCGACGACGGCATCATCGCGGCGGGCGCCACCGTAGTGCCGGCGGGCGTCGGCAACACCGACCTGCAGGCCCAGCTGGTGCTCGAGCTCGGGGTCACGAGCATCTGCGCCAGCACCGCATTCTTCATCGCGCTCGCCGAGAAGATCGAGGCGACGCACCAGCTGCCGCGCGACTGGAAGGTGCGCACCGCCTTCCTGGGCGGCGAGTTCGGCGACTGGATGGGCAAGCGCCGCCGCCTCGAGGCGCGCTACAACATCCGCACCTTCTCGGCTTATGCGACCGCGGATTTCGGCGTCATCGGCTACGAGACCGGCGACGGCGAGGGCTACGAGATCCATCCCGACCGCATCGTCCAGATCTGCGATCCGGTGAGCGGCGCGCCGCTCGGCGTCGGCGAGCGCGGCGAGATCGTCGTGACCGGCCTGACCCCAGGCTGGCCGCTGATCCGCTTCGGCACCGGCGACGCCGCCTTCGCCAGCGAGCTCGCGGCCGACGGCACGGTCCGGCGCATCGGGCTGCTCCAGGGCCGGGTCGGCCAGGCCGTCAAGGCGCGCGAGATCTTCATCTATCCGCGCCAGGTCGAGGAGCTGGTGATCCACACCGCCGGGATCGAGCGCGCGCAGTGCGTCATCGCACGGCCCGGCGCGCGCGAGGAGATCACCTTGCGCCTGATCGCCGCGGCCGGCGCGGCGCGCGCGGCCGTCGAAGCGGCGGCCCGCGCCAAGTTCCAGGACCTGTCGCGCTTGCGTCCGGATCACGTCGAGTTCATCGTCGCCGAGGACCTGCCGGCCGACGCGCCGCTGGTGGTCGACCGCAAGGACAGCTGACTTCATGGAGCGTCAAGACCAGATCGCCGAGAGCAAACAGCTGCTCGCGCACATCGCGCAGCGCACGACCGCGCTCGCCGACGACGTCTATCGTCACAACGTCAGCGACTACACCTGTCCCAACCAGGCGGCGCGCGAGCGCGACATCTTCTTCCGCAAGGGGCCGATCAATGTCGGGCTCGGCAGCCTGCTGCCCAACCCGGGCGACAGCCTGACCCACGACTGGACCGGCGTGCCGATCCTGATCGTGCGCCAGGCCGACCGCTCGCTGCGCGCGTTTCTCAACGTCTGCCGGCACCGCGGCGCGCGCATCGCCGAAGGCTCGAGCGCGGCGACGCAGAGCTTCTCGTGCCCCTATCACGGCTGGACCTACGGGCTCGACGGCCGCCTGGTGTCGCGGCCCCAGGACCGCGCGTTCTGCGCGACCGGCAAGGATGCCAGCGGCCTGCGCGCGCTGCCGGCGGCCGAGCGCCACGGGCTGATCTGGGTCTGCCCGACCCCAGACGCCGCGATCGACATCGATGCCGCGCTCGGCGACCTCGGCCGCGACCTCGCCGGCTACCGCCTCGCGGGCTACCACCACTACGAGACCCGCGTGCTGCGCAAGCCGATCAACTGGAAGGTCGCGGTCGACACCTTCCTCGAGGCCTACCACATCGGCGTGCTGCACGCGCAGACCCTGGGCTCGATCCTCCATCCCAACATCTTCAGTTTCCGGCCGTTCGAGCGGAACCTGCGGCTGATCGGCCCGCGGCGCTCGATCGATACGCTGCGCGAGCAGCCCGAGGAGAAGTGGGACCTGATCACCCACAGCGTCGTGATCTACATCCTGTTCCCCAACACCGTCCTCATCCTGCAGGGCGACCACGTCGAGACCTGGCACATGTTCCCGGCCGGCAACGGCACCGACGAGAGCGCCATGTACATCTCGCTCTACACGCCCGAGCCGGCGCTCACCGACAGCGCCCGGCGCCACTGGGACCGCAACATGGACCTGGCGATCGCGGTGGTCGAGAAGGAGGACTTCGTGGTCGGCGCCGGCATCCAGCGCGGCTTCTACTCGGGCGCCCAGGATCACATCACGTTCGGCCGCAACGAGCCGGGCCTGCAGCACTTCCATCGATCGATCAAACAGGCGCTCGGGTTGGCGGAGACGGCCTGACGGGAGGCGCCGATGCATGTCGGAATGGGCGTGTTCTTCCAGAACCCGGGCAAGCGGCTGAGCGACAACGCGGTGTGGCGCCACGGCATGGCGCTGGCCGATCTCGCCGAGCCGCTCGGCTTCGACTCGATCTGGGGCGCCGAGCACCATTTCGACGACTACACGATGTGCCCCAACGTCGCGCAATTCCTGACCTGGGTCGCCGGCCGCACGACCCGCGCCAAGCTCGGCTCGATGGTCATGGTGCTGCCGTGGCACGATCCGGTGCGCGTCGCCGAGGAGATCTCGGTGCTCGACAATCTGTCGGACGGCCGCGTCATCCTCGGCATCGGGCGCGGCCTCGGGCGCATCGAATACCAGGGATTTCGAGTAGAAATGAGCGAGTCGCGCGGCCGCTTCACCGAGTACGCCGAGGCGCTGCTGCAGGGGCTCGAGACCGGCCACATCGACTATGCCGGCACGTACTACCGGCAGCCGCGCATCGCGGTGCGCCCGGCGCCGATCCGTTCGTTCCGGAGCCGTACCTACGCCGCCTCGATCTCGCCGCAGTCGCTCGAGATCATGTGCCAGCTCGGCGTCGGCCTGCTGATCATCGCGCAAAAACCCTGGGAGACCACCGAGGCGGAGCTCGCGCAGTACCGCCGGCGCTTTCTCGAGGTCAACGGCCGCGCCGCGCCGAAGCCGATCATCGCCACCTTCATCGCGGTCCACGAGGACCCGGCGGCGGCGCGCGACATGTTCGAGCAGTACGTCCGCGGCTACTGCCGCTCGGCGCTCGAGCACTACGAGTTCCACAACGAGGGCCTGGCCGACATCCCGGGCTACGAGTACTACGGCAAGCTGGCGCAAAACATTCGCAAGCACGGCATCGACACGTTCGTCAATTTCCTCGCCGAGCTGCAGGTCTGGGGCACACCGGATCAGGTCTACGACAAGCTGGTCGAGCACCAGCGTCGCGCCGACTCCGGCGCGCTGATCGGCATCTTCAACTACGGCGGCATGCCGCCCGAGCTCGCCCAACGCAACCTCACCCTGTTCGCCGAAAAAGTGCTGCCGCGCCTGCACCACCTCGACGCCGGCTGCGCGATCGGCGGCGGCGAGGCGCTGCGGATCGCCGCGGAGTAGCGGCGCAGCTTCGCAGCATTGCGCCACCCGCCGCGCGGCGAATTCGCGTCATCCCCTTCTCAGTCCGTCATCCCGGCGAAAGCCGGGATCCAGGATCGCGTGACGAACAGCGGGCGCGTGACCCCTGGATCCCGGCTTTCGCCGGGATGACGGGTGGGGTGGCATGGGGCAGCCATCACGACGAGCGCACGCCCCTACCCCGACCGTCCAGGCGGTGGCAAATCCTGGCGCACGTAGCGCAGATCGTCGGCGGTTTGCGGCGGCGGTTGCTGGGAGACCGACATGCCGGCGCGCTTGAGTTTGCGGCGCGTGCGGGCCGAGCCGTAGAGGTAGAGCTTGCGCGCCTTGGTCATGCCGGCCTTGCGCGCCAGCGGCGGACACGGCGGCCCGGGCACGACCGGGGTGCGCGGGATCGGGTCGT
>JACQAI010000121.1 GCA_016195115.1 Pseudomonadota bacterium | reverse complement strand
GCGCAGCTGCGCCACCTGCTCCTCGGACGCCATCGAGCCGAGCGCGATGCGCGCGGGATCGCCGGGGATCACCCGCGCGATAAGGAAGATGAGCACCGACACGCCGATTAGGACGACGATCGAGGCGGCGAGGCGGCGGAGCAAGAACCGGATCACGCTATTTCCCCTCCTCCCCCGTGCGCGCAGCGCATGGGGGAGGGTAGGGAGGGGGCCGGCGCTGCCGATGATGTCGACGGTCGAGGACGTGGCAAGGCCTGGCCCCCTCCCTACCCACCCCCACGCCGCGCGCGGGGGAGGAGTTGGAAAGGGCGTGCGCTGTGCTTCCCGCCACGCGCTATTTGTCGACGCTGAAGGTGCGGAACAACCAGTTGCCGCCCTGGGCCGCGACGCCCGCCTTGACGTCGTCGAGCATCGGCGCCTTGACGTAGTTCTGTTTCACGAAGGTCGCCAGGGTCTCGAAGGCGTAGAGGTCGGGCACGGCGTCGAGCAGGCGGCGCTGCACCGCGCTGTAGAGCTCACGCCGCTTGGCCTCGTCCAAGACGACATTCGCCGCCTCGATCATCTTGTCGACCTCGGGATCGGAATACCAATCCATCTTCAAGGTCGTCCCCATGCTGCGCGAGTGGCTCTGCGCGATCAGCGAGTCGGGATCGGGATAGGGCGCCTGGACGAAGCGCTGGATCAGGTTCGGCGTGCTCTCTGCCTTGGTCGCTTGCTGGGTCAGCAACGCCCACGGCACCTTGGTCAGGTTCACCTTGATGCCGACCTCGGCCAGGTTCTGGAACACCAACAACCCGATCTTTTCCTCAAGGGGCACCTCGCCGACCCAGATCACCTCGAGCACCGGCGCATCGGTCGCGTATTTGGATTTCGCCAGCGCCGCCTTGGCAGCGGCGACGTCGCGGCGATTGACCGGCAGGGTCTTATCGTGCCCGAGCACGCCGCTCGGCAGCATGCCGGCGATCGGGATCGCGCCCGGGATGGCCGGCGTGATCTTCACCAGGTCGATCAGCGCCGCATAGTCGATGCCGAGCGCGACGGCGCGCCGGAAGTTGACGTCGTCGGTCGGCGGCCGGCGGGTGTTCATCGGCATGATGAAATAGCCGGAGCCCTGCTCGGCCATCATGCTCATGCCCTCGCTTTCGGCGAGTGCCTTCTTGATCTCGGACGGAATCCACTGGCTGGTGGCCTCGAACTCGCGCCGCGCCATCAAGGTCCGGATGGTCGCCGCTTCGACGCCGTAGCGGATGCGCACGACGTCCGGCGCCTTGTCGGCGAACTTGCCGAAATAGCCGTCGAAGCGCTGCAGCACCGACAGCTCCTGCGGATTGTGCTCGACGATCTTGTAGGCCCCCGAGCCAGCATCGCTCATGGTCAGGAACGCCTCGCCGTAGTCGCCCTTGTCGCCGTAGGTGCCGGGCTTGACGTTCTTGAGCGTGAGCGATTTCTGCATCACGGGCAGCCGCACCAGGGTCGCCAGGAAGGCGGCGTTGGGCTCCGGCAAGCTGAAGGTGACGGTGCGCGGATCGGATGCGGACGCCGTCATGCCTTTGAACAGGCGGGCATAGCCGGCATTGAGCGCCAAGGTCCGCTCGAGCGCGAACACGACGTCCTCCGACGTCAACTCGCCGCCGCCGTGGAACTTGACCCCGCTGCGCAGCGTGAAGGTGTAGGTCTTGCCGTCGGGCGCGACGGTCCAGCTCTCGGCCAGGCTGGGCGCGACGATGCGCGTCGGGTGGGCCTCGACCAGGGTATCGTAAACGTTGAAGGCCAGCACCGATGAGGCGTAGTCGACCACCTTCGACGGATCGAGGCGGCCCGGCGCGGCCTCGTCGTGGCGCAGCACCCGCTGCTGGGCATCGGCGGTCGCGCTGACGGCGCACAGCGTCAGCGCCAGCAACCCGGTCGACACGAGATGGCGGTACTTCATGATCGGCTCCCCCGTTCGCTGGCGTCTCTGCACCCTGGATTCATCATGCTGTGGCCTGCCCCTGCACGGCACGCGCCAGCCGCGCGCGCGTGCGCGCGCTGGCGACGCGGTCGATGCGGCCGTCGGCGGTCAGCACGACGCCGTAGTCGCGCGCCGCGCCCGCGGCGGTGACATAGCCGTGGCGCAGATCGTCCTCGATCTGTTCGAGCGGCCGCTCGAGCGGGTCGCCGAATCCCGAACCCCCGGCAAGCTGGACGTCGACCACGATCGCGGCCGAGTCGATGGTGGCGATGCGGCCGGCGCCGCAGTCCTCGACGATGGCGCCGGCACGGTCGACCACCGTGGCCCGCGCCGTCGCGCCGCTGCGGCCGCCGAACAGCCCAGGCTGCGAGACGTCGTATCCTTCGGGGAAGATCGCCGCCAGCATGGCGAGCCCGTCGTCGTCGAGCTTGCGGATGCGGATGCGCGAGCCAAGGCCGCCGCGCGCGCGCCCCGGGCCGCCCGAGTCGGCGGTGAAGGTTTTTTCTAGCACCAATACTGGAATCCGGATTTCGAACGTCTCGATCGAGGTGTTGGCCGCCGAGGTCGGCCACAGCAGGCCCGACTTGCCGTCGCCGCGCAGGGTCGCGCCCTCGCCGCCGCCCGAGAACATCAGGTCGGAATAGATCGTGCCATCCGTCGCTTTACCGTACCAATAAATCACCAGCGGCAGGCCGGTGTACGCCTTGACCTGGTCGGGCACCGCTTCGGCGAGCGCATTCAGCACGCAGGTCGCGGCGTACCACCCCAGACGATGCCGGATGCCGACCGACGCCGGCTTGGTGCAGTTGAGCACCGACCCGACCGGCGCCGTGACGGTCACGGGCCGCAGGTCACCGGCGTTGCCGCGCACGCTCGGGCTCAAGATGCACTTCAACGGATAGGTCGTGTAGGCCGCGGTGTAGTTCAGCACCACGTTGAGGCCGCCCTGCGGCAGCTGCGCCGGCGCATCGACGTACTCGAGCGTCACCTGGTCGCCCGCGACGGTCACCTCGAGCCCAAGGCGCAGCTTCTCGCCGAGCGGATTGCACCACACCTCGGAGGCGTAGAGGCCGTCCGGGAACGCGCGCAGCGCCTCGCGCATGGCGCGCTCGGAGCGGCCCTGGATGACGCGGCCGATCGC
>JACQAI010000183.1 GCA_016195115.1 Pseudomonadota bacterium | reverse complement strand
GACCGCCAGTCTAGCCCAGGTCAAGGGGTGCGGGTCGATCCCCGCTCAGGCGGTCGGCGGCTGCTGCGGCACCGCCAGGAGCAGCCGCATCAAGTCGGCCTGGCGCGAGACGCCGGTCTTGCGAAACAGCGCGCGCAGCTGCGTGCGCACCGTCTCGATCGAGACGCCTCGTTCGGTGGCGATCTCGGCCAGCCGCTTGCCGTCGAGCAGGGCATGGGCGAGCGCGGTTTCGGCTTGGGTCAGACCGAACCGCGCGCGCAACCGTTTGGACGGATGGGCGAGCTGACGCGCCGGATCGTGTACCAGCACCAGCGCCGCGGAAACCGGCGCTAAATTGTTCAGCGTGGTCGTCGGCCCGATCGGCGTCACCAGCACGGTGATCGGCGGCCGTCCGCCCGTCCGGACGACCGCCATCTCGCCGCCCGTGCGTTGGCGCCCGTCGGCGCCGGTCGCCGCGGCCAGGAGCCGGTGCAGCCGATGGTCCTCGACGCTGCGGGTCGTGGTCAGGCGGCCGTGCTGCAGGCCGAGGCCGGCGTCGGCCTGCAGGAGCGCCTCGGCCGGCGCGTTGGCGAACAGCAGGCGCGCCGCGCCGTCGACCAGCAGGGACGGGGTCGCCGAGTGGTCGAGCACGGCCAGCGCCGCACCGTGTCCGAGCCGGGCGTGCGTGACGTCGCAGTACACTTTGAGGGCGCGTCCGAGATGTCGCCCGACGGCCTCGAACTGCCGCAGCTCGTCGGCTCCGAACGGCGCCTGTCCGGGCGCCCGGTGGATGCCGAGGAAGGCATTGAAGTCGGCCTCTTCCATCACCCGGCACCCGGCCATATAGCGGGTACCACGCGGGATCAGGTACTCGTTGAAGAAGGCGCTCTTGGCGATGAAGCCGTCGTCGAACAAATCGCTCGACGTGCTCCACGTGCCGAGCGGCATGGTCTCGACCAAGGGGCGATAGGGGTCGAGGGCCGCGTAGTGTCGCGTGTAGGCGTCTGGCGCGTCGGGCCCGGTGTGCCCGGAGGTCGCCAACCAAGCCGCATGGCCGGCGCGCTTGTTCCACAACAGGAGGATCGCGCCGACACCGCCGCTGAACTCGCCGAGTTGGCGCAGCCGGTCGGGAAACAGCGTCGCGTCGAAAGCCGCCTCGTAGAACCCGGCGACCAGCCCGGTTTCGTCCATCGTCATTACGGCCCACCTGCGTCCGGCAGTGTCCGCCCGCGGCGGCGCCGAACTGCCCGACGAAAGTCTCGGGATCGTTGCACGGCGACGCCAGCGTTCCATACAAACGTAAAAAAGCGGGAACAATTGTATGTAAAGAACGCCCCCACGTGCCGGATGCGGGGCTTTCGCCCCTGCTGCGCCTAGCGGGCCGCCGCCACGGCGCTGAGATCGTCGGCCAGCGCCGGCCCGATGGTCGCGCGGCCGGTCTCGATGTCGGTGATCAGCGCGACCAGGCGGTCGGCGAGCGGCGTCGCCAGGCCGAGGCGGCGCGCCGCGGCGCGCACCGGCGCCAGCTGCGCGGCGACGTCGGTCGGCCGCTTGCGCACCGCGAGATCGCGCCAGATGCCGCTGCGCGGCTTGGCGGTGCCGCGATTGAGCGCCTCCATGCGCGTCATGGTCGCGGCGATGGCGGCGGCATCGTTGCGCACGAACGCCTGCGGATCGAAACCGTCGAAGCCGAGCGGCACGACGCCGTCGGCGGCGGCGACCGCGAGCACCTCGCGGACCAGCCGCACCAGCAGGTCGCGGCGCGCCGGATCGGCGATGAAGTCCGCGATGGTGTCGTCGGTCAGCGCCGAAGCTTTCAGGATCGCGCCGTAGCCCGCCTTGCCCCACAGATAGCCGAAGATGTTGTCGCTCAGCACGGCGTCGGGCTCGAACGCCTGCAGCAGTCGATGCAAGGCGGCGATGCGCGCGCTCGGGCTTCCGTCGAGCTCGCCGACCACCACGGCGCCGCGCTTGGCATAGAGGATGTGGCCGGGCGCCTGATAGTCGGCGAAGAAATTGACAAAGCAGCCGATCGTGCGCGCGCGTCCGACCAGTTCGGCGATCGTCAGCTCGTTGAGCCCGTTCTGGCACGACACCACCGCGCCGTCGTCGGCCAGATGCGGCGCCAGCGCGCGCATCGCGGCTTCGGTATGGTGCGCCTTGACCGCCAGCAGGATCAGCTTGTAGCGACCCTCGACGTCGTGCGACAGCGCCGCCGGTCCGCCGATGGTGAAGTCGGCGACCGGTCCTTCGATCCGCAGCCGGCCGGCGCGGATCGCGGCGACGTGCTCGGGCACGACGTCGACGAACAGCACGGCGTGGCCGGCGCGCCGCAGCGCCGCGCCGATCGTGCCGCCGATCGCCCCGGCGCCCCACACGACGATCGGCTCGATGGTTGCGAGGGTGGTGTTGCTCACGCGCCGGTCTTGGCGCAAATCGCGGCGGCGGTCAATCCGGCCGCCGCGGCGGAGCGGCCGCCGCTCAGCGTTGCAGCGTGTACTCGTTGCGGGTCGAGTCGTAGATCAGCCGATCCCCGGTGACGAGCGGGATCTCGAGCTGCGAGCGGGCTTCCGTGATGGTTTGCCGCGGAATCCCGGCGACCAGGGGATGGCCCTTGAGGATGGTGTGCCAGACGGTGGGAAAATCGGTCCCGCTCACGCGGGCGACCAAACACCGCCGCACGAGGTCGCTCGGCATCTGGGGGCTTGCCGCGCCGTCTTGCATCACGAACCTGCGCCGGCCGCCGCTACAGGCGCGGGATGAGCTTGACGACGATCGCGGGGACGACGCCGCGCGGCTCCCAATCGGCGGGATCGACCGATCGCACCGTGCCGCCAGTCCGCGCGCCGCGATGCTCGAACGTGACGCACTGGCCCTCGACGATCGGCAACGATACCTCCTTGGTGCCGATCGCCACCGCGAGCGTGTCGCTTGGCCGCTGCACGAAGATCTTTACCCTGCACGTCATGCCGGCCCGCCCCGTCAGCCTCGGTCGAGCCGCCAGTTGCCAGCAGTCCGGCCGCACCCGCCAGTCCGGGATTCTACGTATGCCGCCGCGCCGTCGCCGCGGGCCCCGGCTTGACGGCCTCGGCTTTCGACCCATATTCTGACCATAAATAGGGTCAAAGTGCGGGACAAATCATGGCGGACCTCATGTCACCGCTGCTGGACGAGGTCATCACGGTCGATGGCACGGTCAGCGCTGATGCCTTCACGGCCAAGCTCAGGATGACCAAGGCGGAGTTCGCCAACGCGGTCGGGCTGGCGCCGCAGGCCGTGTCCAAGACGAAGCGCCTGCACACCGTGGCGACCCAGGCGCGGCTGCGCGACGTCGCCGAGATCATCAACCGCGTGATGCCGTGGTCGGGCTCGCTCGGTCAGGCGTTTGCCTGGTACCGCGGCCAGCCGCTGCCATCGTTCGGCGACCTCACGCCGGAGGATCTGGTCAAGCAAGGCCGTGCCGACGCGGTCAAGCGCTACCTCAGTCGAATCGCCGAGGGCGGCTACGCATGAGGCTTCCGAAGGCGCTCGCGCCTTCGGCTGCCGCG
>JACQAI010000174.1 GCA_016195115.1 Pseudomonadota bacterium | reverse complement strand
GTCCTCGAAGGCCAGCGGCAGGAAATGGCCGACGTCGATGATTTCGGTAGCGTGGCCCTTGATGACGGCGGAGCCGAGCACGCCGGGAACGTCGCTGGCGACCTCGATCGCCAGCCGATCCTCGACGATGTCGATGATCTCGTCGACCACCAGGCCCATCGAATGCTCGCCGTCGGCGAACACCAGCACCGGGCGATTGCCGCTGTCGGCAAGCTTCTGATCAGGATCGATCGGAATCAGCGGCATCAGCTTTTCACGGTACTGAACCATGGGCCGGCCGTGCGAGTACTCGACGCTCTTGAGGTCGATCTCCTCGAGCCGGGCGACCAGCGACAGGGGCACCGCCTTGGGCGCGCCGCCGCCGGCGCGGAACACCAGGAGGGTGGTGACCTCGCTGTTCCGTGCGTCGCGCGCCGCGATCTTCTCGGCGGCGCCGCTGTCGGTGACCGCGATCTCGCCCGACGACGCCGCGATGCCGTTCGGATCGAGGATCATGATGACGCTGCCATCGCCCAGGATGGTGTTGCCGGAGAACAGGGTCAGATGGCGCAGGATCGGCGCCACCGGCTTGACGACGATCTCCTCGGTGTCGAACACGCGGTCGACCATAATGCCGAAGCTGTAGGTGCCGACCTGGGTGACGACGATGAAGCGTTCGTCGGCGCCCTCGCCGGTCGGACGATCGAGCCGCAACAGCCGCTCTAGGCTGATCAGCGGCAGCAGCCGGTCGCGCAGGCGCAGCACCGGCGCGCCGTGGATGCGCTCGATGCGGTGCTCCGACTGCTCGGACGCGCGCACCAGCTCGACGACGCTGATCTGCGGCACCGCGAAGCGCTCGCCGCACGACTCCACGATCAGGGCCGAGACGATCGCCAGGGTCAGCGGGATCTTGATCACGAAGGTCGAGCCCTTGCCCAACGCCGATTTGAGCTCGACCGTGCCGCCGATCTTCTCGATGTTGGTGCGCACCACGTCCATGCCGACGCCACGGCCGGAGACCGAGGTCACCTTGGCCGCGGTCGAGAAGCCGGCGCGGAAGATGAACTGCTGGATCTGTGTCTCCGACATTTGGTCGAGTTCGGACTCGGTTGCGAGCCCGTTCTGCAGCACCTTGGCGCGGATCCGGTTGATGTCGAGGCCTTTGCCGTCGTCGGAGATCTCGATGATGATGTGGCCGCCCTCGTGATAGGCGTTGAGCGTGATCCGCCCGGTCTCGCCCTTGCCCGCGGCGACGCGCTCGGCCGGCAGCTCGACGCCGTGGTCGGCCGAGTTGCGCACCATGTGGGTGAGCGGGTCCTTGATCAGCTCGAGCACCTGCCGGTCGAGCTCGGTGTCGGCGCCGATCATCTGCAGATCGACCTTCTTCTTGAGCTCGAGCGACAGGTCGCGCACCAGGCGCGGCAGCTTGGCCCAGGCGTTGCCGATCGGCTGCATGCGCGTCTTCATGACGCCTTCCTGCAGCTCCGAGGTGACGTGGCTCAGCCGCTGCAGCGGCACCGTGAACTCGCTGTCCTTCTGGCGGCGCACGATCTGGAGCAGCTGGTTGCGCGTCAGCACCAGCTCCGAAACCATGGTCATCAGGTTCTCGAGCAGGTCGACCGAGACCCGAATGGTCTGGTTGGCGACCGCCGAGTCGGCGGCAGGCGCTGCCGGGGCGGCCGGCGCCGGTGCCTCGGCGGGTGGACTCGCGGGCTCCACGCGCGCGACCTCGGTGCCGTGGGCCTCGGCCGGAGCGGGCGCGGGCGCGGGCACCGGGGCGGGAGCAACCGCGGGCGCAGGAGCGGCCGGCACGGCGGGGGCGGCGGCTGGTGCCGCGGCGGCGGCCGGCGGCGCGGCGACCGGCGGCGCGGCGACCGGCGCCGGGCCCGGGGTGGCCGCGAAAAGGGCTTCGAGCGCGGCCGCATCGGACGACCCGGCCGTGGACGCGGCGGCGGCCGGCGCCGCGCCCTCGAGGGCTTCGGGGCCGCCTTCGGCGACCGCATTGAGGCGCCCAATCAGGGCGGCATCTTCGCCCGGCGGCTCGGCCTCGGTGGCCTCGAGCACCGCCAGGATGCCCTTGATGGTATCGAGCGACTCCAGGATCAGGGACACCACGCCCGGAGTCGGCTTCATGTCGCCCGAGCGGATGCGGCCAAGCACGTTCTCGGAGGCGTGCGCAACGTGCTCGAGGCGCGGCAAGCCGAGGAAGCCGCAGGTCCCCTTGATGGTGTGGACGATGCGGAAAATGCTGCCGACGAGGCCCGGATCGTTGGGATTCTGCTCGAGCTTGACGAGCTCGAGGTCGAGCGTCGCCAGGTTCTCCGAGGTCTCGGTCAGGAATTCGCTTAAGAGATCGTCCATGCCATGCCCACCCATCCGGGCAGCCCTTGGGACGGCTCATCCGCCCCCGGACTGACCCCCCGATACTGCCCGCGGCCGCTTAAAATCGGCTTAAATCTATTCGATTCCCGTCAGGGTGTGTACCCATATCCCGGATGACATCCTCTCGGATAACCCCCCTCTCCTTCAGTCTATCAGCGGCTCAATCTCGACCTCGAGGCAGACCTCGTCGGGGCCGGCGACGAGCGTGACGACGCCGCCCAACAGGGTGGCCAGGCGCCGGCAGTACCAGGCGTGGATGTTGGCGTGATCGAGCGGCGGATCGCGGCCTTGGATGACCGCCTGGACCGCCTCGGCCAGCTTGGCCCCGACCCCGGTCGCGGCCAGCCGCACGGCGCCGCGCTCGCCGATCGTCACCGCGACCCGGCCGCCCCGCGGCAAGGCGCCCGCGGCCAGGACCACCAGGTTGAGCAGCAGCTGCGGCCCCCCGGCAACCAGCCGCGTCGATGCCGCCGCCGACCAGTCGAGCCGCACCCGGGCCTCGGCCGCCAGGAGCTCGGCGGCGGCGGCGGCGCACTGCGCCAAACCGAGATCGGCGGCCTGTCCGGCGCGCCCGTAAGCCAGACGATAGAACCTGAGCTTGGCGGCCGCGGCCTTGCCGCTCTGGCCGATCAGCGCCACCGCCTCGGGCGCCATGGCATTGTCGTCGAAGTCCTCGAGCATCTCGATGCCGTTGTTGACGGCGCCGATCGGGCTCAACAGCTGGGTTGCCGCGAGCTCGCGGTCGCCCTGCATGGCCCGTCTCCCATCGCCGGCGCCGCCCTGCCGGCCGATTGCGCAGCCCCCAGGCTGCCGTATAGTCGACGAAGTAGTGACGGCAGTAGATAACAACCCGTAAAAACGCGCGATGAAGCCTATCGGTGTCTCGGCTCCCGGCCGGTTCGTGCGCGCCCCCGCCGCCATCGGGCGTTGAGCCATGCGCCGCGTCGAAGCGTTGATTGCGACCATCCTCGGCCCGGCCGATCCGGCGCCCGGCGCGCCGGCGCCCCACCCACTCTATCGCGAGCTGATTGCCGGCGTCGCGACCGCGCCGGTGCTGCGCCTCGTGGTCGGGCGCGCCTGGATCCTGGTACGCAGCGTCAGCAATGCCGGCCTCGCCTACGCGCCGCGCTGGCCGGTCGGCATCACCCCGGCGCGCACCGAGCCGCTTGCCGGCGTGATGCTGCGCGACCTGGCCCAGCTCGCGCTGCGCCGCCACGAACTCGCCGCGGCGATCGGCGTCGCCGCGCTCAACGCCCACTACAACCGGCCCGACCTCGAAGGCGCCGACGATGACGGCCTGACACCGCGCGCCGCCACCGCCCACGCGCCCGACGCCGGGCCGACCGTGGTGGTCGGACGCTTTCCCGGGCTCGACGAGAAATTGCCGGGCGCGCTCGTGCTCGAGCGCAACCCCGGGCCGCGCGATCTGCCCGAGACGGCGGCCGAGCGCGTGTTGCCGACCGCGCGGCGCCTCATCATCACGGCGTCGACCTTGGCCAACCACAGTCTGCCCCGCCTGCTCGCCCTGGCGCGCCGCGCCGAGGTCAGCCTGATCGGCCCGGGCACGCCGCTGGCGCCGACGCTGTTTGCGCACGGCATAACGACCTTGGCCGGCTTCGTGCTCGACCAGCCCGACCGCGCCGCCGACGCGGTCGCCGCGGGCGCCGGCTACGGCCAACTGAAAGCGTTCGGTCGCCGGTTGACCCTCAGGCGCGACGCGCCGGGACGCGCCATGATCTGAATCAAGGTGCCCGAGTCGGACCCATGCCAAGCCGACGCCGAGGGACGCCGGCAGCGGAGGACACGACATGGATCAGTACGTCGCCTATCTCCGCGAGCAAGCCGTCAAGTACCGCGAGCTCGCTCAGACCATCGCCGATGCCGAGGGCCGGCGCGAGCTGCTCGACCTCGCCACGACCTGCGATCAGGTCGCCAACAACATCGAGGACCGCGCCGCCAGTGGCTAGTCTACTTCCCGGCGCAAAATTCGGGTGTCGAAACGCGCTGGTCAAAACGGCGCGGAAAGA
>JACQAI010000173.1 GCA_016195115.1 Pseudomonadota bacterium | reverse complement strand
GAAGGGCACCGGCCACCTGCACGACTTCACGGTGGTGTCGCCGACCTTCCGGCGCGGCCAGCTGGTCGCGCTGTTCGCCTGCACCAGCCACGTCGTCGACATCGGCGGCCGCGGCATGACGCCGGACGCCCGCCACGTCTTCGAGGAAGGCCTTTACGTGCCGCTGATGCGCTTCGCGTCGGAAGGCAAGATCGACCAGACCCTGATCGAGATCGTCGAAGGCAACGTCCGCGAGCCGGTCCAGGTGGTCGGCGACCTCTACTCGCTGGCGGCGTGCAACGACGTCGGCAGCCGCCGGCTGGTCGCCATGATGGACGAGTTCGAGATCGACACGCTCGATCGCTTGGGTGCGCACATTCTGGAAAAATCCCGCGCGGCCAGCCTCGAGCTGATCGGCAAGCTGCCGGCGGGGGTCTATCGCAACGCCATGCGGGTCGACGGCTACGACAAACCGATCGACCTGGTCGGCACCATGACGATCTCGGCGGCCGGCATCGACGTCGACTACACCGGCACCTCGGGGGTCTCGGCGTTCGGCATCAACGTGCCGCTCTGCTACACCGAGGCCTACACGGCGTTCGGCGTCAAATGCATCGTCGCGCCCAAGGTGCCGAACAACGCCGGCTCATTGTCGGTGATCCGCGTCACCGCGC
The DNA here is from genome assembly GCA_016195115.1 of Pseudomonadota bacterium. Taxonomy (GTDB): domain Bacteria; phylum Pseudomonadota; class Alphaproteobacteria; order Elsterales; family Elsteraceae; genus JACQAI01. The sequence continues at coordinate 4,299 of JACQAI010000173.1, read as the reverse complement.
CCGAGAACACCATCCTCAACGCCAAGCGGCCGGCGCCGGTGGCGACCCGCCACGTCACCGGCCAGATGCTGCCCGACGTCGTGTTCGGCTGCCTGCACCAGGCGCTGGGCGGCGGCGTGCCGGCCGAAGGTACGTCGTGCCTGTGGAACCTGATCGCGATGGGCGGCCCGGGTGCGGTCGACGTCGACCCCGCCGAGGTCGTCGGCGCCGAGCCGTTCAACATCATGAGCTTCCATTCCGGCGGCACCGGTGCGCGCCCGGGCAAGGACGGGCTGTCGGCGACCGCGTTCCCGAGCGGCGTGCGCAACGTGCCCGTCGAAGTGACCGAAGCAATTTCGCCGCTGCTGATCCGGCGCAAGGAGTACCGCGTCGACTCGGGCGGCGCCGGCGTCAGCCGCGGCGGCCTCGGCCAGGTCATGGAGGTCGAGAACCGCGACGCGGCACCGTTCGCGTTCAACGCCAATTACGACCGCATCGATCATCCGCCGCGCGGCCGCGAGGGCGGCGGCGACGGCAAGCCGGGCGCGGTGCGCCTCGGTTCGGGCGCGGCGCTGCGCGGCAAGGGCCAGCAGACCGTGCCCAAGGGCGACCGCGTCGTGATCGAGATGCCGGGCGGCGGCGGCCTCGGCGATCCGAAACAGCGATCGGTCCAGCGCGTGGTCGCCGATGTGCGCGCCGGCCTGGTGTCGCGCGAGGCCGCGGCCCGCGACTACGGCGTGGTGATCGCGGCCGACGGCGCGCTCGACCGCGCCGCGACCGACGCACGCCGCGTCGGAGCCTGAGCGAGCCGCGATCCGCGGGTGACGGGGGTGCCTGAAACCCACGCCAATTCGCGGGTGCTCGCCTTTTATCGTGAACTGCCGTTCAACTATCGTGAGTCCGCCAAGGCGCACGCGCAAGAGATCCGCCGGATCAATGCAATCAGCGCCGTCTATCCGGTTCTGACGCCTCTGCTGGGAACGGGGAGCTCGCTCCTCGATGTCGGCTGCGGCGCTGGTTGGTTCTGTCTCAATGCCGCCTACCATCATGGCTGCGTGGTGACCGGCATCGACTTCAACGACATTGCCGTGAACCGCGCTCAACGGGTCGCCCAAGCCCTCGGGGTCAAGGCGACGCTGGAAACCGCCGACCTGTTTCTATTCAGGCCCACGGGGCAGTTCGACATTGTGGCCTCGATGGGCGTGCTTCATCACACCGATGACTGTCATGCCGCCGTGCGTTGGATCTGTCAGGAGTTTGTCAAGCCGGGGGGGCATGTCGTTGTCAGCCTCTACCACCGCCATGGGCGTCGTCCTCTCCTCGATCATTTCGCGCAGATGCGAGCGGACGGGAAGACCGAGGACGACATGCTGGAGGAGTATCGGCGCCTTCACCCGCGTCCGGACGCGGTCTATCTGAGGTCGTGGTTTCGCGACCAAGTCCTCCATCCGCATGAAACCCAACATACCCTCGGTGAATTGTTGCCGATCCTCGAGGCGTGCGGCATGTCCGTCGTGGCAACGACGATAAACCAGTTCGCGCCTTTCGATGACATCTCGGAGATCCTGGCTCTCGAGCCGGCGCTGGAGAAATTGGGCGCCGAGCGCTTGCAAGGTGGACAATACTATCCTGGCGTCTTCGTGTTCCTGGCGCGCAAGATTGGTTAGACGCGGCTCTGACACGCGCGTGCCGCTGGGGTTGGCGTTGACCCTGTAAACGCCGTGTGCTCAGGTGCGCCGCGTGCTTGTTTCGGGACAGACTGCCATATGACGATGCATACGACGGCAGCCTCATGGGCAGAGCCGGTTCGCGACACGATCAGCGCGACCGCCGTACGGCGCGGCGCCCTCTAGAGCCGCGAGCCCGTCATGCTGGTGAGCGCCGGCCTGCCCACCGGAATGGAGGGCTTGACCTATCCGATCCCGTTCTCGGAGCCCGAGGCGGTGATAAGGATTGCGCAACACGCCGAACGACTCGGCTACCACTCGGTGTGGGGCAACGACCACATGACGACCCAGAACTACGTGCGCGGCGAGTTTCCGGTGCCGCCGCGCTTCTGGGAACCGCTGATGACCTATGCCTTCATCGCGGCGGCGACCAAGACATTGCGCTTCGGCACCGGCCTCCTGGTGCTGCCGATGCGCCGCGACATCGTCGTCACCGCCAAGCAGATCGTCACGCTCGACCATTTCAGCGGCGGCCGCTTCGAGCTCGGCATCGGCATCGGCGCCTATCGCGAGGAGTTCGAGGCGCTCAACCCCGACGCCGAGGGCAGGCGCGGCGACATGGTCGACGAGGGCCTGCAGGCCTTCAAGCTGTTGTTCGAGCAGCGCGTCGCGTCGTTCGACGGCAAGCACTACAAGTTCCGCGACGTCGAGTTGGCGCCCAAACCGCTGCAGAAGCGGCTGCCGATCTATGTCGGCGGCAACAACGCCAACAACATCAAGCGGGTCGTGCAGTACGGCGCCGACGGCTGGCTGCCCGCCGGCGTGCCGCTCGAGCGGCTGCGCCGCGACATCAAGGTGCTGCACGAGCTCGCTCAGAAGGCCGGGCGCGATCCCAAGTCGATCGCGGTGGCGCCGCAATACGTCGTGCATGTCGGCAAGACCCACGAGGCGGCGCTGGCGCGCTTCCGCCAGAGCCAGATGAACAAGCATCTGACCTCGCTGCGCAAGTCGACCCTCAAGGAGCAGGGCGCGCTGTCCCACGAGGACATCAACCTGATCGGTATGCCCGACGAGATCATCGAGCGCGCGCTCGCCTTCAAGGCGGCCGGCGTCACCCATCTGCTCGGCCTCTACTTCGCCGCGAACTCGGTCTCCGAGCTGCTCGACCAGATGCAGATGTTCGCCGAACAGGTTATGCCGAAGATCGTGTAGGGCCCTCACCCTCTCAACGCGGCTTGCGCCGCGTCGGGAGGGTGAGGGTGGCTACAGGAACCGCTCTCTCAGCTTGCGTTTAAAAATCTTGCCGGAGTCCTCGCGCGGCATCGCGTCGACGAACTCGATGCGGCGCGGCAGCTTGAACTTGGCCAGGGTTTGGCCGAGGAACGCGCGTATCGCATCGGCGGTCGGTGGTGCGCCGTCGGGCTGGATACACGCGCACAGGCACTCGCCGAACTCGGTGTCCGGCAGGCCGAACACCGCGCAGTCCTTGACGCCCGGCATGCCGATCAGCGCCATCTCGATCTCGGCCGGGTAGATGTTGACGCCGCCGGAGATCACCATGTCGCGCTTGCGGTCGGTCAGATAGAGGTAGCCGTCGGCGTCGAAGTAGCCGGCGTCGCCGACCGTGACGAACTTGCCGTGGCCGATCTCACGGCGCTTGTCGGGTGCGTTGTGGTAGGTGAAGTCGGTCAGACCGTCGACGTGGATGTAGATCTCGCCGACCGCGCCCTGCGGCACCTCGTTGCCGGCCTCGTCGAGGATCTTGATCGCCGAGTCCGGCAGCACGCGGCCGACCGAACCGGGCTTGCGCAGGAAGTCGGCCGACGTCGCGATGGTCGGCACCGAGCTCTCGGTCGAGCCGTAGTACTCGACGATCACCGGCCCCCACCATTCGATCATCGCGCGCTTGACCTCGGGCGGGCAGGGCGCGGCCCCGTGCACCACAGACCGTAGCGACGACACGTCGTAACGCCGGCGCACTGCCTCGGGCAGGCGCAAGAGGCGCACGAACATGGTCGGCACGATGTGCATGTTGGTGACGCGGTGGCGCTCGATCAGCGCCAGCAGCTCCTCGGGATCGAAGCGCGGCTGCAACACGATGTCGGCGCTGATGCGCATCGCGAACATGCCGTAGGCATTGGGCGCGGAGTGATACATCGGCCCGTTCATCAGCACGACCGAGGGCCCGCCGGGTTTCAGGCCGAACGTGACGCCCATGCGCGCGGCGTTGGCGGCGACCTGCTGCGGTGTCGCCGGCCCACGACGCACGCCCTTGGGCCGCCCGGTCGTACCCGAGGTGTAGATCATCGAGGCGCGGGCGGGCCGGGGCGGATCGGATAGCGGATCGTTGGCCTCGACCAGCGCCTCCCAAACCCTTGGGTCGCGCTCGCCCGCTGGGTTGTCGGGCAAACCATAGGCACCGCGGATCTCCGGCGGGGTCGGCACCAGCAGCACGGCGACGTCGGGCGGCACGGTTGCGGCGATGGTCGCGAACAGGTCGGTATGCGCGATCACGGCGCGCGCGCCCGAGTCGCGCAGGATGTAGCCGGCCTCGTCGGCGGTGAAGTGCCAGTTGACCGGCGTCGCGTAGGCGCCGAGCCGGCTCGCCGCCAGTGACGCCTCGAAGAACTCGAAATCGTTGCGCAGGTAGAGG
>JACQAI010000172.1 GCA_016195115.1 Pseudomonadota bacterium | reverse complement strand
CATCACGTCGGGCGCCATACCGATGCCCGTGTCGGTGACCGCGACCTCGACGTAGTCGCCCGGCGTCACTTCTTGATCGGCCGCGATATGCTCGGCGCCAAGCTGGGCGTTCGCCAGCGCGATGGTCAGCGTACCGCCATCCGGCATGGCGTCGCGTGCGTTGAGCGCGAGGTTGAGCATTGCCGACTCGACCTGCGTCGCATCGGCAACCGCGTGCGACAGGTCGGGCGCGCGGACGACCTTGATCTCGATATGCTCGCCCAGGGTCTTTTGCAGCAGGTCGACGGTCTCGCCGATCAGCTCGCCGAGATCGACGACGCGGGCGTCGAGCGGCTGGCGGCGGGCGAACGCGAGCAGCTGACGGGTCAGGCGCGCACCGCGCTCGACCCCGCCGATCGCGGCCATGACGCGCTGATCGATGTCGGGCTGACCCCGGGTGACGCGCCGGATCATCTCGAGATTGCCCATCACCACGGTTAGGAGATTGTTGAAGTCGTGCGCGATGCCGCCGGTCAGCTGGCCGAGCGCCTCCACCTTCTGGGCCTGGCGCAGCTGCAGCTCGGCGGCGCGGTGCTCGGTGACGTCGCGCGCGCTGCCCATGATCGTGGTGATCCGGCCAGTGGCATCGCGGATCGGGACCAGGATGGTCTCCCAGGTGCGTTCGCCGGCACGAAAGTCGACGGTCTCCTCATAGCGGATCGGCCGGCCGGCGCCGACGCACTCCCGATAGCGGGCGTTCAGTTGGTCGGCGACGCGCGGCAGCAGCTCGTCTGCCGTCTTGCCGTGAGCCTCGGCGGTGGTCACGCCGCTGGTCTGTTCGGCGACCGGGTTGAACAGCACGTAGCGGAACTTGCCGTCTTCGCCGACCTCGATCAGGAACAGCCGTTCGGGAACGTTGTCGAAATAGGCGCGGAACCGCTGCTCGCTCTCGCTGGCCTGACGAAACGCCCGGTCGCGCTCGTCGACCCGGTGCCGCAGGTCGTCGTTGAGCCGCTGCAGCGCGGCCGGCGAGGGCAGGGTCAACGCCCGCGGCAGCAGCGGCCACAACGCTGCCGCGGTGGCGATCGAGATCGTCGCGGTCAGCGCCTTGACCGCGCCCTCGGCGGCGTAGTCGGCATGCCACAAGGTCCAGATGTTGAGGAAGTGCGTGGTGCCGCAGGCGAGGATGAAGCCGGCGAACATCCAGAACATCCAGCCGAACACCATGTCGCGCCGCCGCCAGACCAGACAGGCGAGCGCCAGCGGGATCGAATAGTACGCCAGACCAATGACGCTGTCGGAGAGCACGTGGAGCCAGATCAGCTCGGGGCGCCAAAGTAGGCAGATACCGTGCGGCGAGAGATCGGCCGCACTGAACAGCTCAGCGATGAACCTCATGGCGCCCTCGGCGGCTGAACGAGCTGCCGCAACGCTGACGACTAATTGGCTAAAATGCCGTTACCGCGCCAACCCTGGATTTGGATTTGGGCCGGGGCTCAGGCGCGACGGATGCCGGCCAAGAAGTGGTCGACCTCGTGGCGCAGGGTCTCGGCCCGCTTGCCGAGCTCGCCCGCGACGGTCAGGACCTCCGCCGCCGCGGCCCCGGTCTCGCCCGCGGTCTGGTTGACCCCGGCGATCGTCTCGGTGACCTCGGCGGTGCCCTTGGCCGCCTCCGCGGTGTTGCGCGTGATCTCCTGGGTCGCGGCCCCCTGCTCCTCGACGGCCGACGCGATGGCGGTGGCGATCTCGCTGATCTGCCCGACGGTGCGGTCGATCACGCCGATCGCCTGGACCGCCTCCTGGGTTGCGCCCTGCATGGCGTTGATCTGCTGGGTGATCTCCTCAGTGGCGCGGGCGGTCTGGTTGGCCAGGCTTTTGACCTCGCTGGCGACCACCGCGAAGCCCTTGCCGGCCTCGCCGGCGCGCGCCGCCTCGATCGTCGCATTGAGCGCCAGCAGGTTGGTCTGGTTGGCGATGCCGTTGATCAGCTCGACGACCCGGCCAATCCGTCCGGCGGCCTCGGCCAGACCTTGGATGCGCTCGCTGGTGTGGGCCGCCTCGCTGACCGCCTTGCCGGCGATCTCGGCCGACTCGGTGACGCGCCGGCCGATCTCGTTGATCGACGACGACAGCTCGCCGATCGCCGTCGCGACCGTTTGGACGTTCATCGACGCCTGCTCGGAGGCGCCGGCGACCGTGGTCGCCTGGGCGCTGGTACGCTCGGCGGTCGCCGACATGGCCTCCGAGGTGCGCCGCATGCTGCCCGCCGACTCGTCGAGCGAGGCCAGGGCATCGCGCATCGCGCGCTCGAACTGGCCGATCTGCTGCTCGATGGAAGTTTGGCGCTGCTCGCGCTGACGCTGCTCGACCGCGCGCTCGTCCTCGAGGCGCTGCTTGTCGACGGCGCCGCGTTTGAAGACGTCGAGCGCATCGGCGACCTTGCCGATCTCGTCGCCGCGCCCGCCGAAGGGCACGGCGGCGGCGTGGTCGCCTTCGGCGATCCGCAACATGGCGTTGGCGAGACCATGGATCGGCTGCGTGACACGCCGTGTCACGACCATGAAGGCAACGACCGCGATCACCACCGCCGCGATCAGGAGCGCCAGCTGCAGATAGAAGTAGCGCGTCGCCGCGTCCGAATGCTCGGCGGCAAAGTTCTGTGCGGCGTCGAGCGCGGCGTTAGCGACCGCGATCAGGCTCTCGAGATGCGGGTTCGACAGCTTCACCCACTCACCGCCCGACATCGGGGCCTTGCCGGTCTCGATTAGCGCCTTGAGGATATCCGCGCGCTGCTTGGCGAAATCGCCGAACCAACCCTTCTTCGCACCCTCGATCGCGCTCGCGAGGCGCGCCGGCAACGGCGGATCGGCGACCTCCAGCAGGGCGCGCCAGGCGGTGCTGGTGCCGGCATCCAGCTCGGTGATCTCCAGTCGCCGCTCCGGCGCCAGGCGGTCGCCAGCCGCGATCGCCGCGCCGACCCTGAGCCGGTAGGTGCCCGCCAAGTCGCGCACGATCCAGCCGAGCTGCTTCAGGGTCATGAGCTTGTGGATTTGGGCGTGCGCCAGCGCGACTTGGCTCGACAGCGCCTCCGACACCTTGTCGATCGCCGTCACCAGGCTGCCAACGTCGGCGATCCACTCGCGCGACAATGTGGCGCTGCGGGCGGCCTTGGCCTGTAGCAAGGCGGTGTCAGCCGCGCGACGCCGCTCGGCGACCGCCTTCTCCGCCTGAACCAGATTGCCGACCAGGCGCACCTTGTCGGTCAGCTCGATGGTCTCCAGGCGCGCCACGGCGCGCTCGAGCGCCGGGCCCGAGGCGGTGCGCAGCGCCGCGATGTCGCCGCGCGTGCCGGCACTCGCCGGCTCGGTCGTGGCCAACGCGGTGTTCACGGTGCCGCGCTCGACCCGCAGATTCTGCAACGCGATAAACAGGGGGTTGATCGCCCCGGCGATCGCATAGATCCGATCCGCGGT
>JACQAI010000120.1:0-2500 GCA_016195115.1 Pseudomonadota bacterium | reverse complement strand
CTACGACCCGGCGGTCGCCGAGATGGACGCGCGCGCGGCGGCGATCCGCGATTCAGGCGCGCCGGAGCTGATCTGGCTGCTCGAGCACCCGCCGCTCTACACCGCCGGCACCAGCGCCCAGCCGGCCGACCTGCTCGATGCCCGCTTCCCGGTCCACCGCAGCGGCCGGGGCGGCCAGTACACCTATCATGGGCCCGGCCAGCGCGTGGCCTACGTCATGCTCGACCTTACCCGGCGCGGCCAGGACATCCGCGACTACGTCTGCCGGCTCGAAGCCTGGATCATCGCCGCGCTCGCCGAGCTCGGCGTCACCGGCGAGCGGCGCGCCGGCCGCATCGGCATCTGGGTGGCGCGCGGCCGCGGCCGCGAGGACAAGATCGCGGCGCTCGGCGTGCGCGTGCGCCGCTGGGTGACCATGCACGGCCTGGCGATCAACGTTGCGCCCGACCTCGCCCACTTCTCCGGCATCGTGCCGTGCGGCGTCCGCGAACACGGCGTCACCTCGCTCGCCGATCTCGGCGTCGCCGCCACGATGGCCGACCTCGACACGGCGCTGCGTCGCACGTTCACGCCGGCGTTCGCCAAAACTACTTGATGACGACCGGAACACGTGTGATCTCGGCGTTCATGGCGTTGCCGTTGAGCGCGATCATCGCCGCCAGGGTGTAGTCGCCGGGGGCTAGCTTGCCGGCGAGGTCGATCGAGAAATTCGACTGCTCGGTCGGCGCCGTGCTGCCGGCGAGCACCACCTGTCCTGCCGCATCGGTCACCAGGTAGCGGCATTCGGCCTGGGCGCGGCGACGCAGTGGATCGGGCAGGCGCAGCTTCTCGCGCACGATGCGGTAGTCGCGCTGCGCGGTCTCGATCATCTCGACGTCGGCCGACAGGGTCAGGCGGTCGCCCTGGCGCTCGACCGCGGTTATGTAGCCGCGGCGCGGCGTCGCGTAGCCGTCGTACGAGCCGACGCCGAGCGGATAGCTGATATCGCGGAACGCCTCGAGCGTGACCGCGTCGCGTGTCCAGCCCTTCAGCCGGTAGGGGCCGTTGGTGACCAGGACATGGCCATGCTCGCGATAGAAGGCCGCGAGCGCCGTCCAGCGGCGGCGCGCCGCGTCGACGTCGACCAGGGTTTGCAGCGCGGCCGGCCGATAGCCGTCGCGCGCGAACTCGGCGACCAACGCGGCCAGGCGCGGCTTGAGGGCGTCGTCGCGCACCAGGTCGAGCCACGGGATGCCGCGCCGGGTCGCCGTATCCTGCGAGAACGCCGCCCAGCCGCGCTCGACCGCCGCCTCCATCAGCGCGATCAGGTGCCACGGCACGGTGCTCCACGGCGGTGCGATCGCGGCGTCCTGATCGGCGTCGATCGACGGCGCGTCGAGATAGACGTCGACCACGAACAGCTCACGCACGAACTCGACGTCGCCGACGCGGAACGACTTCGACGCCGTGTCGGTGCCGGCGAGCTTGAGGCCGACGAGGTGGCGGCGCAGTGGCGCGGTCGCCCGGTCGACCGCCGGGTCGTAGGGCGCGTCGGCGCCGCCGCGCACGCCCCAGCGATAGGCGAACGCGACGGCGTAGAGCAGGTCGGCGGGCCCGGTGCGCGTGCCGTCGTGGAAGGCCGACGCCAGCACCCGGTAGGTCAGGCGCTGCTTGGCGTGGCGGCCCGGCCCGACCGGGCGCAACGCACCGCTGCCGGGCGCGGGCAGCAGCGCGTCCTCGGGCACCGCGACATCCGCGGCGACCGCCGCGGGCTGGGCGGCGGCGCGGCGCTCGACGATCGGCTCGGCCAGGATCGACAGGCTGACGAAGGTGTACACCACCATCAGGACCGTCAGCGGCACCTGCGAGCGCAGCGCCGCGGCGCGCGCCGGCAGTGCGCGGATCGCGGTGAGGTGCGCGAGCGTGACCGCGGCGATGTGGCCGACCAGGATCGCGAGCACCGCGGCGTACCAGGCGAAGCGTGCCCCGACCACGCCGACGTCGACCCGATACGCCGCCGTGCCGAACAGATCCCAGCCGCGGCCGAGCGGGTCGGAGGCGAGCGGGACGATGTACTGGCCCTGGATCAGCAGGAACGTCAGATAGTGGGCCAGGTGATAGCCGATCGCGATCGGCACCAGGGTCAGGGCGAAGCGGCGCGCCATTGCGAGCGGCGACAGCGCGCCGCCGACCGCGCGGCTCATGGCCGCGCACGCCGCCAGGTAGGCGCCGAGGACGATCAGCCAGCTCGCGATCAGCCCGGCGGTACGCAGTGCCAGCGCGCCGTAGGCGCCGAAGATCTGCAACGACGGCGCCAGCGCACCCTCGATCAAGGTCCATTCTGGGGCGCCCAAAATGCCGTCGTAGAGCACGCTCGACAGCACCAGGAGCACGAACGCCGTCATGGCGGTCGAGACCGCGCGCGCCTCGAGCAGTCCGGCGCCGAACGGCCGCAGCGCACCCGGCTCGGTCGGCGCAAAGCGCGCGAACAAACCGAGCAGCACGCCAAAAACCTCGCCGT
>JACQAI010000168.1 GCA_016195115.1 Pseudomonadota bacterium | reverse complement strand
TGGCGGCGCAAGTGCAGGTCGTGCACGGTGCGGCCATAGTCCTCGGCGTTGACGATCGAGGCGACCGAGCCGGCGAGCCGCATGAGATATTGGTAGCCGCCGATCTCCGACAGGTCGGCGTCCGCCTCGAAGTACTGCTTCAAGGTGATCGGGTCGGCGATCTGACCGCGGTCGACCAGGCGCGCGATCGCCTCGAAGATGCGCCCGTGGACGCGCGAGGCAAAATGCTCGGGCTTGAGGAAGTCGGCGACCCGCTCGAACGCGCGGTTGTTGTGCAGGATCGCGCCGAGCAGCGCCATCTCGGCTTCGTCGTTGTGCGGCGGCAGCCGCTCGAAGCCCGTCGTCGCCGGCTCGGGCGGACGCAGCGGTCGAACGGTCGAAACGGGTTCCATGACGATGAACCTAGCAGAACGGTTCCCGCTCTGCTTCTGCCATCATGACTCGAATAACGTGGATAACGGGGGCAACTCTCGCCCGGTTCACGCCGCCGACGCGGTGCTGACCACGTCGAGCGCCGCGTCATCGCGCTCGTAGACGTAGTCGCGGGTCAGCGGCACCACCCCGACCTCGCGCGCCATCTGCATCTGCCACACCATGTGGCCCTGCCGGCGGAACGCGATCTCGCTGCCGATCAGATAAAATTCCCACATCCGGCAGAAGCGCTCGTCGTAAAGCTCGGCGATCGCTACACGATTGGCGTTGAAGCGGGCGCGCCAAGCCGCCAGCGTGCGCGCGTAGTGCAGCCGCAGGATCTCGATGTCGGTGACGAACAGCCGGGCGGCCTCGACCGCCGGCATGACCTCCGACAGCGCCGGCGAGTAGCCGCCCGGGAAGATATACTTGCGCAGCCACGGGTTGGTTATGCCGGGGCCGTCGGCCCGGCCGATCGAATGCAGCAGCGCGATGCCGTCGGGCTTGAGCAGAGTGCGGATCTGCTCGAAGAAGCGGCCGTAGTTGGGCAGCCCGACGTGCTCGAACATGCCGACCGAGACGATGCGGTCGAAGGTGCCGCCAAGGTCGCGATAGTCGCGCAGCTCGAAGCGGACCCGGTGCGCCAGGCCGGCGGCCTCGGCGCGGCGGGTCGCGGCGGCCTGCTGCTCGGTCGACAAGGTGATGCCGAGCACGTCGACGTCGGCGCTCGCCGCCAGGGTCAAGGCGAGACCGCCCCAGCCCGAGCCGATGTCGAGGATACGCTGGCCCGGCGCGAGCAGGAGCTTGCGCGCAATGTGCTGTTTCTTGCGCAGCTGGGCGCGCTCGAGGTCGTCCCGCTCACCCTCGAAATAAGCGCACGAATACTGGCGGTCGGAGTCGAGGAAGAGCTCGTAGAGCCGGCCCGACAGGTCGTAGTGGTGGGCCGCGTTGTGGCGCGCGCGCCGCGGATCGTTGCTCTGGGCGAGCCGGCGCCACAGCCAGGAGAAGCCGTCGACCACGCGCATCAGCGGCGGGGCTCCGCCCAGCTCCTCATTGATCGCGACCAGGTCGATGAAGTCGTACAGCGTGCCGCGCTCGATCGTGAGCGTACCGTCCATATAGGCCTCGCCGACCGCGAGGCGGGGGGTCCAGAACAGCCGGCGATGCAGTTTGCGATCGTGGAGGCGGAGCGTGACCGTCGTTCCTGGCGCGCCCGATGCCTGGTGGGTTCGGCCGTCGGCGTCGATGACCTCAACTGTCCCCACCCGAACGAGCTGCTTGAGCAGACTCGCGAACAGCATGGTCTGAAACCTCCCGGCCAAAACGTCATGCCGGGACTAGCCTAGACACACCTACCCCGTGGTTGCAAACCGCCCGTCGGCAGTCCGGCGGCGGGGCTTGAGCCGCTGCCGCGTTTTGCGCTCGCGGGGCTTCGCCCCTGCCGCGTTTTGCGCTCGCGGGCGCTGCGCGCCCTGCCGCGCTCGTTAGGCCGGTTCGGCCGGCGGCGCGGCAGCCTCGGCGGGCGCGACCACCGCCTCGCCGCGCACCTGGGCGTCGGCCTCGTCCTGCGACGGCGCAACGCTGACGCCGACCGCGATGGCGATCTCGGGATGCAGCGAGACGCGCACGGTGTGGATGCCGGTGGTCTTGATCGGCCGGTCGATGATGACCTGGGCGCGCGCGATCGTGAAGCCGGCCGCGCCGACCGCGTCGGCGATGTCGCGGGCGTTGACCGAGCCGTAGAGCTGGCCGCTCTCGCCGGCCTGGCGCACCATCGCGACGGTCAGCCCGGTCATCTTGTCCGCGACCTTCGCGGCTTCCTCGCGGCGCTTCAGATTGTCGGCGACGAGCTGCGTCTTGCGCGTCTCGAAGACCTCGAGGTTCTGCTTGGTCGCCCGCAGCGCCTTCTTATGCGGCAACAGGAAATTGCGCGCGAAGCCCGGCTTGACGTTGACGACGTCGCCCATCTGGCCCAGCCGCTCGATGCGCTCGAGCAGGATCACTTGCACCATGATTGTCTCCTCAGACCGTGCCCGACGTCGAACCGCCGAAACGCAGCCGGAAATGCACCCAGTGGTCGACCAACCCGACCACGGTGACCAGCAGGATCGGCCAGCCGAACACCAGGACGAACACATAGATACCGATCAGCACGAAGAGCCGCTGCCCGACCTGATGGAGCAGGCCGTGCACGACCCCGAGCCCGGCGAAGAAGAACGCCAGGCCGAGCATGACGAGAAGATTGCGCCCGGCGAACTCGAGCCAGCCGCTGGCGAGCACCGCCAGCGCCGCGGCGATCGCCGTGATCAAGCCGACCGCGCGCGGCAGCTCGATGCTGGCGACCGGCGGGCTCGGCCTGAGGCCGTGTTGGAAGCGGACCAGCAAGCCTTGGGCGAGGATGGCGTTGACCGCGATCATCGCCAGCCACGACACCACGATGACCGCGGGATAGGCCGCCAGGAACTCGATCAGCGGCTTGAGCTGCGCCGCCGGCGCCGGGCCGACGTAGGCGCTCAGTGCCGAGCCGAACACGTTGCGCAGCCGATCCTCGACGCCGCGCCCACCCGAAACGAACAAGGTCGCCGCCACGAACAGGCAGGCGCCGATACCGATCAGCCACGCTACCAGACGCCCGGCCGGATACCATTCGAGGCGGCCGTTGGCGTCGATCCGCGACAGCAGCGCCTGGCGCACCAGCACCACCGCAGGCGCCACCAGCAGGGCCGCGAAGGTCACCGCGGGAATCAAGCCGGCGATCGCGCCGACCAGGGCCGTCGCCGTAGCCCCCGCGGTCGCAGCGCTGATCAACCCGGCGCCCAGGCCCATGGCGAACAGCGGCAGCGGCGCCAAGTAGCCGAGGATCAGCGCGCCCGGCGAGCCGACCGCGACCGCGAGGAACAGCAGCGCGCTCAGCACGCCGGCACCCGCGGGAATGATCCAGATGCGCGCCATGGGCCATGTTTTCGCGGGCCGACCCGCTCAGCTGATCAGGTAGGGCAGCAGCGCCAAATAGCGGGCGCGCTTGATCGCCTGGGCGAGCTCGCGCTGCTTCTTGGTCGATACCGCGGTGATGCGGCTTGGCACGATCTTGCCGCGCTCGGACAGGAAGCGCTGGAGCAGCTTGGTGTCCTTGTAGTCGATCTTGGGCGCGTTGGGCGCCGAGAACGGGCACGACTTGCGGCGGCGGAAGAACGGCCGGCGGCCACCGCCGCCGCCGAAACTGCGACCACCACCGCCTTCGGCGCCGCCGCCGCCCGGACCTGCGGGATTGCCACTCATTCCGGAGCTCCTTCGGCACGGGGTGCTTCGCGCGGCGGGCGGTCGTCGCGCGGCGGACGGTCGTCGTGGTAGCGCGGACGATCGCCGCGATCGCGGTCACGGTCGCGATCGCCGCGGTCGCGATCCGAACGGTCGCGGCCCTGCAGCATCGCCGAGGGCGTTTCCTCGAGCGCCTCGACCTTGACGGTGAGGTAGCGGATCACGTCCTCGTTGATGCGCATGTTCCGCTCCATCTCGATGACGGCGGCGGACGGCGCGTCGATGTTGAGCAGGACGTAGTGGCCCTTGCGGTTTTTCTTGATCCGGAAGGCCAGGCTCTTGAGGCCCCAGTATTCCTTCTTCGAGACCGTGCCGCCGTTGTCGGCGATGATCTGGGAGAATTGCTCGGTCAGGGTCTCGGTCTGCGCGCTCGAGATGTCCTGGCGCGCAATGAACACGCTTTCGTACAACGCCATATGTCACTCCTTATGGCTGTTTGCGGCCCGGCGCCGCCCGCTTGGCACGGGATCGGCCGCCCGGACCTAACCGACCCCGGAAGGCCGGCAAGGAGCAGGGAGCGCGGACTATACACAAAGCCGTCGGGCAGGCAAGCCGGGGGGCTTTTTCAGGCCATTGGCCTGCTTCGCTGGCCGGCTGTCTCAGCCCCCGACGCGGCCAACGGCAGCCATGAAGGCCTGGGCGCGCTTGGGGTCGACCGGGTTCAGGGTCTTGCCGTCGCGCTTGATCGAGCTGCCGACGATGAAGCCGTCGGCGACCGCCATCAGGGCGCCGACATTGTGCTCGGCGGCGCCGGTGCCGACCACGACCGGGGTGTCGGGCACGGCGCGGGCGACCCGTGCGACCTGGTCGAGCTCGACCGCGACCCCGGCGGCCGCCGCGTTGACCACCACGGCGTCGGCCAGGCCGACGAACACCGCGCCCTTGGCGGCGTCCTCGATCGGCCGCTCGGCGACCGGCACCGAGAAGCCCGCGGTGATGTTGGCGAGCACGCGGACCTGCTGGGCGCCGATCATGCTCCGCCGGCGCAGCACGCCGGCGCCGTCGGTGTTGAAGATGCCCATGTCGCCGACATAGCCGCCGGTCACGAAGGCGCGCACGAATCGCGCGCCGGTGGCGTGCGCGATGGCGATCGAGGCCGCCGGATCGATCAGCATGTTGATGCCGAACGGCAAGCCCACCGTGGCTTGCACCTCGGCGACCACCGCGGTCATGGCGGCCACCGTCTCGGCCTCGAGGCGGGTTTGCCACGGCATGTCGGCTTCGTTGCAGTAGAGCAGCGCGTGGAACCCGGCATCGGCCAGACTCTGGGCCTCGGTGCGCGCGTGATCGACGATCCGGCGCATGCCGGCACCGGCGTCGTAGAGCGGCGCCCCGGGCAACGGCAGGGTGTGGACCATGCCGATCATCAAGTGGCGGTGGCCAAAGTCCTGGGCGAACAGCGCTTTCATCGACCGCTCAAACATGCCGCGAGCTTGGCCGGCGCGCCCTCGGCGCGCCGTGCGGCTTGACAGGGGTACGCGCAGCGCTATCACTGCGCAACTTTTTTACACGAGACGGGCGGCAAATCGCGGATGGCGCGGGCCTTCATTTTCCCGGGGCAGGGCAGCCAGGCGGTCGGCATGGGTCACGAGCTGGCCAAGGCGTTCACCAGCGCGCGCCTCGTGTTCGAGGAGGTCGACGACGCCCTGGCGCAGCGGCTGTCGCGCGTCATCTTCGAGGGGCCCGAGAGCGATCTGACGCTGACCGAGAACGCCCAACCGGCGCTGATGGCGGTCAGCCTTGCGGTCGTCCGGACCCTGGCGCACGAGGCCGGACGCAGTCTCGAGAGCCTTGCCGGATTCGTCGCCGGGCATTCGCTCGGCGAGTATTCGGCGCTCGCCGCCGCCGGCTCGCTGTCGTTGGGCGACGCCGCGCGGCTGCTCAAGCGGCGCGGTCGGGCGATGCAGCAGGCGGTGCCGGTCGGCGACGGTGCGATGGCGGCGCTGCTCGGCGTCGAGCTCGCGGCGGCGCGCGAGATCGTGCGCGATGCCGCGGCGGGCGAGGTGTGCGACGTCGCCAACGACAACGGCGCCGGCCAGGTGGTGATCAGCGGCGCCGCCGCGGCGATCGAGCGTGCCGTCAAGCTGGCCGGCGAGCGCGGCGTCAGGCGCGCGATCCCGCTGGCCGTCAGTGCCCCCTTCCACAGCGCGCTCATGAAACCTGCCGCCGACGTGATGGAGGAGGCGTTAGGCGCCGTCGATATCGCGGTGCCCGCGGTGCCGCTGATCGCCAACGTCAGCGCCGAGCCGGTCAGCGATCCCGATACGATCCGCCGCCAGCTGGTCGAGCAGGTGACCGGGATGGTGCGCTGGCGCGAGTGCGTCGAGCGGATGGTCGCGCTCAGCGTCGACGGCTTCGCAGAGATCGGCGTCGGCAAGGTGTTGAGCGGGTTGGCCCGCCGCATCGCGCGCGACGCCAAGGTGAGCGCCATCGGGACGCCGGCCGAGCTCGAGAGCTTCATGAAGGGGCTGTGAGGATGTTCGATCTCAGCGGCCGGCGCGCGTTGGTGACCGGAGCGTCGGGCGGTATCGGTCAAGCGATCGCCGAGGCGCTCCACGGCAACGGCGCGACGGTGGCGCTGACCGGCACGCGCACCGCCGTGCTCGAGGCCTTGGCAGCGCGCCTCGGCGAACGCGCCTGCGCGGTGCCGGCCGATCTCGCGACGCCGCAAGGCGCCGAGGCGCTCGTCAAGGCGGCCGAAGCCCAGCTCGGCGGCATCGACATCCTGGTCAACAATGCCGGGGTGACGCGCGACGGGCTGCTCGTGCGCATGAAGGACGAGGAC
>JACQAI010000167.1 GCA_016195115.1 Pseudomonadota bacterium | reverse complement strand
GGTCACCTCCGGGTGAGCAAACCATCTAGATTGCTCATTGTTCGGTTAATAAAATGTAAAGGATGATTAAGCAATTGCGTTGGCTAGACTCAGAATTTTACTTCCCCGAATCCTTGCGCGACCGATCGTGACGGCACCCGCGCGGCGGCAGTCTTCAGAGGTCGCGGAAGTTGAGGGAAGCCCCCTCCCGCGCCTTCCTCCGCACCTTTTTGAAATCACGGGGACACGAAATCACGGGGACATAATACTCATTTCATGCTTCGCCCGGCCCATCGGCGATAGAAACGCCTCTGAATTGCGGGGCGGATTAAGTATGATGTCCCCCGAATTGGGCACCGGAATAGAACCCGCCCGCCGATCGTTTCCGTCACGATGATGCCATGCGTCGGAGGACCAATGAGCCAGGGGCGGCGCTTCCTTCTGCTGCTCGCGGTTGGATACGGGCTCGTGGGTTGCGCGGGCGCCGCGTTCGTCTCGCCCAACGATGCGCAATACGCGCGCAGCGGCGCGCCGCGTGCCGGCGAGCCCGCGACGCCGCAAGGCGGCGGCTACGCCCCCCTGGGCGGCGGCGTCGGCGGGAGTAGCAGCAGCGGCGGGATGTAGCGCGTCGCGCTGTCGCCGATGCGGTACTATTCTCGCCGATCCGGGCGCAGAATGGGCGCCAATCCGGAGAATGTCGGCAAGCGCCGACCGCCGCGAGCCGCCAGGAGGGATCCCCGTGCCGACCGACCGATCCGCTCCACCGCCGCCGTCGCGCAGCCGCGATGCACTCGACAAGGCCGACTGGTCGTATGTCGAGGCGCCGTCGCTCGAAGCCTTCACGGCCGCCGACTGGGCCGTCCTCAACGCCCAGCGCGATGACTTCTATCGTCGGCGCCAGGCGGCCGATGTACTCCGCATGTTGGCGGCGTCGGCCGACGACCCGACGTTCGGGTACCAGGTGAACAACTTCCGGCACTGCCTGCAAGCCGCGACCCGGGCCCAGCAGGACGGCCTCGACGAGGAGACCGTGGTCGTGTGCCTGCTGCACGACATCGGCTTCGTGGCCTGCCCGTCGAACCACGGCGCGTTCGCGGCCGCGCTGCTCGGCCCCTACGTCTCCGCCGCCAACGAATGGATGCTGGCGCACCACCAGGTCTTCCAACAAGTCCACCTGCTGACTTACCCGGGCAACGATCCATCCGCCCGCGAGCACTGGCGCGGCCATCCGGCGTTCGAGTGGACGGCGCGGTTCGTCGCGCGCTACGACCAGGACATGATTTCGCCGGACGCCGCCATGCTGCCGCTCGCCGCCTTCGAGCCGATGGTGCAGCGGCTGTTCGAGCGCCCGCCGCGGCCGATGCCGCTCGATTGAGGAGCCCCGATGACCGCCTGGATCGCGCTGGTGCCCTACGATGCGGCGACCGGTTACCTGAAATCCCTGTATGACCGCGTCAAGGGACCGGACGGCCGGATCGACAACGTCATGAAGGTCCACAGCCTGCGTCCGCACACCATGGAGGGGCACAGCGCACTCTACAAATCGGTGCTGCACCACAGCGCCAACAGCCTGCCGGTGTGGTTCCTCGAGTGTCTCGGCATCTACACCAGCCTCGCCAACCGCTGCGACTACTCGGTCGCCCACCATTTCGCCGGGCTGGCGCGGCTGCTGGCTGATCGGCCGCGCGCCGAAGCCCTGTACACGGCGCTCGCCGCCGGCCGGCCCGAGGACGCCTTCGACGGCAAACAGCTGGCGCTGCTCCGCTATGTCCACAAGCTTACGGTCGCTCCGGCGGCAATGGCCGAAGCCGACGTCGCCGCGCTGCGCGCCGCCGGCGCCGACGACGGCGAGATCCTCGAGGCCAATCAGGTCTGCGCCTATTTCAACTATTCCAACCGGCTGTTGAACGGTCTCGGGGTCACGACCGCGGGCGATGCCCTCGGCCTGTCGCCGCCGAACACCGATCGGCTGGACGACTTGGAGCATCGCTGATGCCGGCGGCAGACTTCTCGGCGGTCCCGGTGATCGATCTCAGATCGAGCCCGGCCGCCACCGCCGCGGCGATTCATCAGGCCGCGACCGAGGTCGGGTTCTTCTACGTGACCGGCCACGGCGTACCAGATGGCGTGATCGCGGATGCCTACGCCCAATCGGCGGCGTTCTTCGCGCTGCCGGCGGCGGCCAAGCTGAGCGTGCGGATCGATCGCCGCCATCGCGGCTTCATCGAGATCGGCGAGGCCAAGATGTACGAGGCCGCCCAGCCGGACCTCAAGGAGAGCTTCATCTTCGGCCTGGAGCTCCCGGAGAGCGACCCCGACGTCGTCGCCGGCAAGCCCTTGATGGGCCCGAACCGCTGGCCCGACCGCGATCTCCCCGCGCTGCGTCCGGCGCTGACCGCGTATTTCGAGGCGGTCGGCGCGCTCGGCCAGCGCGTCCTGGCGCGAATGGCGGTCGCGCTCGGCCTCGCCGAAGACTTCTTCGCCGCGCGCTACCGCAAGCCGCTGGCCCGCGGATCGATCATCTATTACCCGCCGCAGCCGCCGACCGCCGCGGATGCGCGCTACGGCGTGTCGGCGCACAGCGACTACGGCTGCATCACGCTGTTGTCCCAGGACGCGACCGGCGGCCTCGAGGTGCGCAATCGCGCGGGCGACTGGATCGCAGCACCGCCGCGGCCGGATTGCTTCGTCGTCAACATCGGCGATCTCTTGGCGCGCTGGACCAACGACCGCTATGCCTCGACGCCGCACCGCGTGGTCAACCGCAGCGGTCGCGCGCGCTATTCGATCGCGCTGTTCTACGACCCCGACGTCGACACGCCGATCGAGACCCTCGCCGGCTGCCTGACGCCGGGGCAGGCGCCCGGCTACCCGCCGACCACCTGCGGCGCCTACATCGCCGAGCGGTTCGACCGCGCGTTCGCCTATCGCCGCCGCTGAGCCCGTCACGCCTCGGCCGCGACCGGCGGGATGCGCCCGGGTCCGGCGTCGACCCGGCGGTCGCTGGCGGCCATGCGCCGCTCCAGCCGCCGGACCAGCCATGAGATGATGATGATCAGGACGAGATATTCCAGCACCAGCACGGTGTAGATCTCGAGCGGCCGATAGACGGTGACGACCAGCTCGTTGGCGCGCCGGGTGATGTCGCCGAGGCCGATCACCGACACCAACGACGACATCTTCAGCACATAGACGAACTGGTTGCCGAGCGGCGGCAGGATGCGGCGCAACGCCTGCGGCAGCACGATGAAGCGCATCTTGTGGCGCCACGACAGGCCGAGCGAGTCGGCGGCTTCGTGCTGGCCGCGGTCGATCGACTGGATGCCGGCACGGAAGATCTCGGCCTCGAACGCGCAGTCGCCGAGCGCCAGCGCCACCACCCCGGCGGTGAACACGTCGAGGCGCAGCCCCAGCACGACCGGCAGGCCGTAGAACACCCACAGCAGCAGCACCAAGGTCGGGATCGACCGGAACAGCTCGACGAACATGCGGTTGGCGACGCGCGCCGGGCGATGGCGCGACAGGCCGAGCATGGCGACCACCAGGCCGAGCAGCACCGACGCGACGATCGCGGTGGCCGATACCGCCAGGGTCTCGCCCAGCCCGCCGACCAGGAAGCGCAGGCTGGTCTGGCCCTGCGCCGTCGTCGGCGAGACGACATACCAGCCCCAGTTGTGGCCGGTGCAACCGCCGAGGCCGACGCCCGCGGCCAAGACGAGGGGCACGCCGCGCCAGGCGGCGGCCGTGCGGTTGGGTGACGGCGTCATGGCGACGGCTCCTTCGACAGCGCGGCGGCGCGCGCGCATAATCATTCCGGCTGGCCTTCGCCCGAACCCCGCGCGAAGCTCGATATTATCCGTCGTTGAAGGGACCGTCCCATGATCCATCACCGCTTGCTTGCGCGCCTCGTCGTCGGCCTCGTCCTGATCGCCGGCCCGGCGCTGGCGCAGACGCCGACCAAATCTCGACTGACCGTGATCCAGGAGTCCGGCACCTTGCGCGTCGGCACGACCGGCGATTTCAACCCGATGAGCTTCCGCGATCCGGCGACCCAGGAATATCGCGGCCACCAGATCGACCTCGCCCACAAGCTGGCGCAGGACATGAACGTCAAGGTGGCATTCGTGCCGACCGACTGGAAGACGCTGATCAACGGCGTCGTCGCCAACCAGTACGACATCGTGATGACGGGCGCGTCGATGAGCGTGCCGCGCGCCATGGCCGCCGGCTTCACCCGGCCGTGGGGCCGCAACGCCTTCGTGCCGTTGGTGCTGAAGGACCGCGCCGGGCGCTACAAGGATTGGGACGACCTCAACAATCCCGCCGTCACGGTCGGCTTCAACCTCGGCACCACCATGGAGACGTTCGCCAACCAGGAGCTGCCCAAGGCCAAGCTCCGCAAGGTCGAGTCGCCGGCACGCGACTGGCAGGAGCTGCTGGCCGAGCGGGTCGACGTGACGATCACGAGCCTGATCGAAGCCGCCTCGCTGACCCGGGAATATCCCCAGCTCACGACGCTGTTCCTGGACAAGCCGCGGAACGGCATCCCGATGTCGTTCATCGTGCCGATCGACGACATCGTGTGGCTCAACTTCGTCAACAACTGGCTCGCCATCCGCCAGCAGAGCGGCTTCATCGACGAGGTCAATCGCAAGTGGAGGATCGTCGGGCAATGAGGCTGGCGGCGGTCGCGTGATGCCGTGATCCTGTACGCCAACGAGGTGAGCAACTTCTGCGCCAAGGTGCGGATCGTGCTCGCGCTCAAGTGCGTGGACGCCGAGGAGCGGCCGCCGCCCGACGGCTACGGCTCGGCGCGCTTCAAGGCGGTGGCGCCGCTCGGGACGATTCCGGCGCTGGTCGACGGCGATCTGGTGCTGCACGAGTCCGATGTCATCAACGAATACCTCGACGAGCGCTATCCGGCGCCGCCGTTGCTGCCGGGCGACGCCGCCGGCCGCGCGCGGATCCGGCTGCTGACGCGCTTCCACGACAGCCATCTCGAGCCGCCGCTGCGCCGGCTGTTCGCACAGATGGATCCGCGCCGGCGCGACGCCGCCGTGGCGGCGCGCGGCTTCGCCGACTACCAGGCGCAGCTCGCCCGGCTGGCGGCGCTCGGCCGTTTCGCGCCCTACCTGGCCGGTGACCGCCTGACCCTGGCCGACTGCGCCTATCCCGCGACCCTGATGCTGGGCGACCTGATGGCGGCGCAAACCGGCATCGCGGTCGCCAAGCCCGCCGCCGTCGCGGACTGGCAAGCGCGGCTCGCCGCCGAGCCCGGCATCGCGCCGGCGCTGGCGCGCGCGCGCGCCGGCACGCTGGCCTGGCTGGCCGAGCAGCGCCGCGGTCCGACGGACGCCGCGCGATGACGACGGGCTATGCGGGTTACGACAAGCGGGCGGTGCCCGAGCCCGATCCGGAGTTCGCTCGGGTCGGACCCGACACGCCGTGCGGCGAATGGCTGCGCCGCTGGTGGCAACCGATCGCGATGGCCGCCGAGCTCACCGAGCGGCCGCTGGCGCTGCGCGTCCTCGGCGAGGACCTGGTGCTGTTCCGCGACCGCGGCGGCCGCATCGGTCTGCTCCACAAGCATTGCAGCCACCGCGGCGCCAGCCTCGAGTTTGGCATCCCGATGCCGCGCGGCCTCAGCTGCTGCTATCACGGCTGGACCTACGACATCGACGGCCGCCTGCTCGAGGCGCCGGCGGAGCCGGCGGGCAACCGGCTGACCGAGCAGGTCGTCCACGGCGCCTATCCCGTCGAGCAGCAGGACGGCCTGGTGTTCGCCTATCTGGGCCCGCCCGCGGCGCGCCCGCCGCTGCCGGCCTTCGACACCACGCGCACTGCCGCCGATGCCGTGCCGTTCGCGATCCGAATGCCGTGCCACTGGCTCCAGGTCTACGAGAACACCCAGGATCCGGTGCATGTCGTCTATCTGCACACGCGCATGAGCGGGGCGCAGTTCGGCGACGCGTCGGGCGCCGAGCAGGCGATCGACTATCGCGCCACGCCGCTCGGCATGGTCAACGTCCAGACCCGCCGGTGGGGCGGCCATCTGTGGACCCGCATGACCGAGACCATCCTGCCCAACGCCAACCAGACCGGCGCGATCTGGGAGGCCGCCGACCGCCCCAAGACCTTTCAGCGCGCGGCGCTGCTGCGCTGGATGGTGCCGCTCGACGACGCCGCGACCTTGGTGATCGGCTGGCGGTTCTTCAGCGCCGAGCTCGATCCGGCCGGGCTGGGCGATCGCGCCGCGGTCGGCAAGCAGACCATCGACTTCCTCGGCCAGACCGAGGATCGGCCCTACGCCGAGCGCCAGCGCCAGCCCGGCGACTACGAGGTCCAAGTCTCGCAGCGGCCGATCGCGGTCCACGCGCTCGAGCACCTGGCGTCGTCCGACCAGGGCGTCGCGATGCTGCGCCGGTTGATCCGGCGCGGCATTCGCAATGTCCAGGCCGGCAATCCGCCGGCGGCCTATCCGGTGACCGCCGACGGTCGGGTGGCGACCCATTGCCAGGACACCGTGCGCGCAGCGCCGGCGGCCGACGCCGACGCGCCCGCCGTCTTGCGGCGGTTCGGGAGCGCGGTGGCCGACGCCGTGCTCGCCACTGCCGACCTGAGCGCGGCCGAGCGCCCGGCCGCGATCGCCGCGCGCATCGGCGGCCCGCCGTGATCCGTCATTCCGCCAGGAACGCTTGGTAGTCGGCAGCGGCCGCGGCGGCCGCGAGCCGGATCAGCTGCTCGCCGTCGGCAGCGGTTGCCAAGGTCGGATCGGAGCCGACGCGACCGTCAGGAAAGCGCCGGCGGTGGTCGGCGGCGTCGAAGTGGGCGTCGCCGCCGTGATCGTGCAGGAAGGCCGCGGTCAACGGCGCGAGCGGCGCCATCGCCATCGGCGTCACGGCGCCCGGCCGCGCCGCCATGGTGATGGCGATCTCGCTGGGCGTCGCGTGCAGGCCCTCGCGATCGGCGTAGAGCTGCCGGCGCAGCCGGTCGACCGCGGGCAGTTCCCACCAGCTGCGCAGCCGCAGGCGCATGCCGTCGCCGCCGCCGCCGCGGGCGACCCGCGCCGCATAGACGTCGTGGAAGGCCGCGCGCACCGCGCCGCTGTTGGCGCCGTGACCGTTGACGAAATAGAAGTGGTCGAAGCCCTGGAGCGCCAGCGAGCCGACATAGTCCTCGACCAGCGCGATCAGCGTGGTCGCCCGGATGCTGATGGTGCCGGGAAACTGCAGGTTGAAGGGCGCGACGCCGAAGCGGATGGTCGGACCGACCAGGGCGTCGGCGATCTCGCCGGCCGCCGCCGCGACGGTCTCGGCGCACAGCGCGTCGGTCGCCATCAGGCCGTTCGGTCCATGCTGCTCGATCGATCCGATCGGCACGATGATCCCGGTGGAGCGCCGCAGATAGGCCTCGATCGCCGTCCAAGTACTCGTCTCGAGGAGCATGGGGGATGTCGCCTCCGACCGCGCGGGCTGACGTGGCGGACATCCTATCAAGTCGGCCGATGGCAGGTCATCAGGACAGCGGCGAAGCGACAACGCCTGTCGGCACGGCGAAACCCGGAACGCTCTCCGCGACGGCCGTCCAACCCGCGGGCGCGAGCTTGTCAGGGGTCTTCGCGTCGAAATCCCCGGCGTCGTGGCGCTCGTGCAACTGGCTCGAGGGCTCGCCGTGGATGCAGTTGACCATGCGGTTGATGTTCGCGAACCGGTCGCCGCTCGGCTTGTTCCAGGTCCAAACCGTCGGCGGCGTGTCGTCGGGCATGGTCGCGG
>JACQAI010000166.1 GCA_016195115.1 Pseudomonadota bacterium | reverse complement strand
CTCATCCTTGGGGTATTCGACGGTCTCGATGCCGGTGCGCCGGCGCAGATAGGGATGGACCATGTCGCCCTGGATCGGCCCCGGGCGCACGATCGCGACCTCGATCACCAGATCGTAGAACTTGCGCGGCTTGAGGCGCGGCAGCATCGACATCTGCGCCCGGCTTTCGACCTGGAACACGCCCAGGCTGTCGGCCCGACACAACATGTCGTAGACCGCCGGGTCCTCGGCCGGCACCGCGGCCAGCGTGTAGGTCTGGCCGGTATGCTGCGCGATCAGGCCGAACGCCTTTCGGATACAGGTCAGCATGCCGAGCGCCAGCACGTCGATCTTGAGGATGTGCAGCGCGTCGAGATCGTCCTTGTCCCACTCGATCACCGTGCGGTCTTCCATCGCCGCGTTGGTGATCGGCACGACCTCGCTGAGCGGCCCGCGCGTGATCACGAAGCCGCCGACATGCTGCGACAGATGGCGCGGAAAGCCGACCAGCTCGCGCGCCAAGTCGAGCGCCAGCCGCAGCGGCCGCGCGTCGGGATCGAGCCCGAGCTCGCGCACGCGGGCGTCGTCGATCGCCTCGGCGCCCCAGCCCCAGACCGAGCCCGCCAGCTTGGCGACCGTGTCGAGCGACAGGCCGAGCGCCTTGCCGACCTCGCGGACGGCGCCACGCGCGCGATAGCAGTTGAGCGAGGCCGCGATGCCGGCGCGATGCCGGCCGTATTTTTGATAGACGTACTGGATCACCTCCTCGCGCCGCTCGTGCTCGAAATCGACGTCGATGTCGGGTGGTTCATTGCGCTCGGCCGAGACAAACCGCTCGAACAGGAGGTCGATCTGGGTCGGGTCGACCGAGGTGATGCCGAGGCAATAGCAGATCACCGAGTTGGCCGCCGAGCCGCGGCCCTGGCACAAAATGTCCTGGCTGCGCGCGAAGCGCACGATGTCGTGGACGGTGAGGAAATAGGGCGCGTAGGCCAGGCTGTCGATCAGCGCCAGCTCATGCTCGAGCGCGGCGCGGATCTTGTCCGGCACGCCGCCAGGAAAACGTTCAGGAGGGAAGCGCTCGGCGGCACCCTGCCGGGCGAGATGCACGAGCTGCTGCTGCGGCGTGCGGCCCGCCTCGGTGGTCTCCTCGGGATATTCGTAGCGCAGCGCGTCGAGCGAGAAGGTGCAGCGCTCGGCGATCTCGAGGCTGCGCGCCAGCGCTTGCGCGTGGTGGCGGAACAGCCGCGCCATCTCGTCGGGCGATTTCAGGTGACGCTCGGCATTTGCCGCCAGGCGAAAGCCGGCCTCGGCGATCGTGCAACCCTCGCGGATGCAGGTCACGACGTCCTGCAGCGCGCGCCGGTCGGGCGCGTGATAGTGCACGTCGTTGGTCGCGACCAGGGGCGCGTGCGTCGCGGCGGCGAGCGCCGCCAGGCGGTCGAGCCGCGCCGCATCGTCGCCGCGATAGCGGTGCACGGCGGCGAGGTAGCACTGGCCGGGAAAGCGTCCGGCGAGCGCGCCGAGCGACCGGGCAAAGCCGTCGTCGAGGTCGTCCGGCGGCAGCGCGATCAGGCACTGGCCTTGGCCCCACGCGGCAAGGTCGGCGAGGCGCAGGTCGCACGCGCCCTTGGGCGCGCGCAGCCGGCCGACCGTCAAGAGGCGACAGAGGCGGCCGTAGGCCGCCCGGTCGCTCGGATAGCACAGCAGGCTGGGATGGTCGGCGAAATCGAGCCTCGTGCCGACCAGCACGCGCAGCCCGGCCTGCTGCCCGGCGCTGTGCGCGCGCACCACCCCGGCCAGCGTGTTGCGGTCGGCGATGCCGATCGCGCGATGACCGAGCTGTTGGGCGGTCAGCACCAGCTCGTGGGGATGCGAGCCGCCGCGCAAAAAACTGAAATTGGTCGTGACCTGCAGCTCTACGTAGTCGGCCATAGCATCACGCGAACAGGCCGTGCAGATACCAGCGCGGCGCCGCCTCCGGATCGGCGCGTTCGACGGTGCCGTAGAGGCCGTCGCGATAGACCCAGAAGCGCCCGCCCTCGCTGTCCTCGATGCGGTAGTAGTCGCGCGTCGGAGTATCGCGGCGCCACCACTCGGGGGCGATGCGCTCGGGGCCCTCGGCACGGCGCACCTGGTGGGTGCGGCCGCGCCAGCGGAACTGGCGCGGCGGATCGTCGGGCACCAGCGCGATCGCCTCGATCGGCTCGGGTCGTACCAACAGACGCGGCGGCCGCGCCGTGCGGGCGCGGAAGGAGTCCGCAGGCGCCGGCGATTTCGGCTTGGCCGGCTTCTTCGCCGCGACCGGCCCGGGCTCGAGCAGCGGCAGCAGGATCTGGGCGCGTTCGGGGATGTGGCTCGCCTGGGCGACCGGGCGGGTCACGCGGTCGCGGCCGAGCCGGTTGGTCAGCCGGTCGAGCAGCGCCGGTAGCTCCCCCACCTCGGCCTGCACGAACTGGGGATTAACAGGCGGCCGTGCCGACGCCTCCCCGGCCTCGGCCTGCAAATGCAGGGGGAATGCAGGGCCCTCACCCTTCTCTCGCGGCTGCGCCGCGCGGGCCCCTGCCCTCTCCCGCCCCCCGAAGGCGCTCGCGCCTTCGGCTGCCGCGCGTGCGGGAGTGGGTGGCGAGTGCGCGCCGGCGCGCGCGAGCCGGGTGAGGGCGAGCTGCGCCGGCGCGACCGCCTCGGTGACCGGCGCGGCCACGGTCATGACCTCGATGCCAATCGTGTAGTCGAGCGTGTCGAGGTGCTCGGCGAACAGGCGGAACAGGTGCGCGGGCGCGGTCGTGGCGCGATGGGTGCCGACCGGCAGGCGGCGCACCGCGCCGTCGAGGCGCCACACCGCGAGCTCGAGCCGGCGCGCGCCGCGGCCTTGGCGCACGAGGTCGGCGCACAGCTGGGCGATCAGGTCACGCAGCGCCAGCTCGATCGCCTCGCGGGTCGCGATCGGCTCGGCGAAGCCGCGGCGCACGCGCTGCTCGGGCACCGGCCGGCGCGGCGAGATCGGCTCGCGCTGCCGCCCGAGCGCCTGGTCGAGCCGGCGCGCCAGCAACGCACCGAAGCGCGCGACCACGGGACCGCGCGCCAGCTCGTAGAGATTGCCGATGCGCGCCAGGCCGAAGCGCTCGAGATCGCTCACGGTGGTTGGCGCCAGGCGCAGGCCGGCGACCGGCAGCGCCGCCAGCGCGGCGCGCGCCGCGCCGGCCGGCAGCACCAGCCCGGCGCTCGCGCGCGCGTCGCAGCGCGCGAGCGCCCAGGCGGCGCCGGGCGTGTCGGCGAGGGCCGCGCGGGCGGTGAAACCAAAGCCGGCGAGCCGCGCGAGCAGGTCATCGAGCAGCGCGCGCTCACCGCCGAACAGATGGGCGCAGCCGGTGACGTCGAGCCAGATGCCGCCGGCGCCCTGGGCGAGCTCGGGCTCGGACGCGACCCACGGCGTATAGCGGCCGCACCAGTCGGCGAGATCGTCGAGCGCGCGCCGGTCGGCCGCCGGATCGGCGTCGCGCACCGCGAGCTCGGGCGCGACCGCGCGCGCGTCGGCGAGCGGCATGCCGGGGCTGAGCCCGAGCGCCGCGGCAGCCGGGTCGACGGCATCG
>JACQAI010000249.1 GCA_016195115.1 Pseudomonadota bacterium | reverse complement strand
GCGCGCGGCCTCGGCCAGATCGACGCGGTTGAGCCAGCGCTCGAGCCACGCCGTGAGCGCGCCCAAGAGCACCACCGGGTGATGCAGCCGGCGGCCCCACAGCCACGCCGGATCGCCGATCAGCCAGTCGAGCGCCATCGCGCCGACCGCCAGCAGCAGCACCCGAACTTCCGCATCGAACTCCGCGCCGATCGGCATGGCCCGACCATGCCGCCGGACGCGCGAGTCGGTCAATCCAAGGGGAATCCAATGACGAGCGGTGAGGCGCGATGAGCGGCAACGGTACGGCCCGGACGGGTGTCCTCTTGTGCGGCCACGGCAGCCGCGACGTCGATGCCATCGCCGAATTCGAGCACCTGACGCGCGTGGTGCGCGCCCGGCTCACGGACTACGCGGTCGACCATGCCTATCTCGAGTTCGCGCGGCCGGTGATCCGCGACGGGCTGGAGGCGCTCAAGCAGCGCGGCGTCGCGCGCATCCTGGCGCTGCCCGGCATGCTGTTCGCCGCCGGTCACGTCAAGAACGACCTGCCGTGGGAGCTCAACAACTTCGCGGTCGACAATCCGGGCATCGACGTGGCCTACGGTCGCGATCTCGCGATCGAACCCGAGCTGCTGCGCGCCGCCGCCGATCGCATCGAGGCGGCGCTCGCGGCGACCGACGAGACCGAGACGATCGAGCGCGCCGACACGCTGCTGCTCGTGGTCGGCCGCGGCACCAGCGACCCCGACGCCAACTCCAACATCGCCAAGGTCGCGCGCATGCTGTGGGAAGGCATGGGCTTCGGCTGGGCCGAGGTCGCGTTCAGCGGCGTCGCCTTCCCGCGCGTGCCCGAGGCGTTCGAGCGCGCGGCCCGGCTCGGCTTCCGACGCATCGTCGTGTTCCCCTACTTTTTGTTCACCGGCGTGCTGGTGAAGCGCATCTACGCCGACACCGACGCGATGGCGGCGCACCACCCGGCGATCGACATCGTCAAGGCCGGCTATCTCAACGACCATCCGCTGGTGCTCGACCGCTTCGTCGCCCGCATCGCCGAGATCGACCGCGGCGAGAACGCCATGAACTGCCGGCTGTGCAAGTATCGCGAGCAGGTGATCGGCTACGAGACCGACGCCGGCGCCGCGCAAGCCGGCCATCACCATCACGTGCGCGGCATCGGCACCGACGCCGATCACCGCCATGACCACGCCCATCATGGCCACGATCACGATCACCACCATCACGGCCCCGGGGACCACGACTGAGCCATGGCGCTGTTCGACCGCTATTTGATGGTGGACTGGAGCGGCTCCAGCGTACCGAAGCTCGGCCGCGACAGCATCTGGACCGGCTTGATCGGCGAGGGGCGGCGGCCGCGCCTGGTCAACCATCCGACGCGCCATGCCGCGACCGCGGCGATCCGCGCCATCATGCTCGACAGCGTATGCGCTGGACGGCGCCTGATCGCCGGGTTCGACTTCTCGTTCGCCTATGCCGCCGGGTTCGCCGGCCGGCTCGGCCTCACGGGCGAGCCGTGGCGCGCGGTGTGGAAGCTGCTGGCGCGCGAGATCGTCGACAGCGAGGACAACGCCAACAACCGCTTCGCGGTGGCCGCCGCGCTCAACCAGCGGCTCGGCGGCGAAGCCTTCCCGTTCTGGGGCTGCCCCGAGCGCCACGTCTGCCCGACCCTGGTGATGCGCAAGCGGCGGCCGCACGGGCCCGGCGACCTCGCCGAGCGACGGCTGTCCGAACGCGTGCTCAAGCAGGTCCAGCCGTCGTGGAAGCTGCACTACACCGGCAGCGTCGGCGGCCAGACCCTGGTCGGCATCCCGCGCGTCGAGGCGCTGCGCAGCGATCCGGCGCTGGCGCCGGTGACGCGGGTATGGCCGTTCGAGACCGGCTTCGAGCCGCTGACCCCGCGCCATCTCAAGCACATCGCAGTGCTGATCACCGAGATCTATCCATCGCTGATCCCGGTGCCCGACGGCGACGCGGTCAAGGATGCGCGCCAGGTCGAGGCGATGGCGCGTTTCCTGCTGCGCCACGACCGTGCCGGCAGCCTGGGCGCGCTGTTCGCGGCGCCGTGCAGCGCCGCCGAACGCACTGTGATCGAGCGCGAGGAGGGCTGGATCTTTGGGGCCGGCGCATATGAACGCCCAACCGCCGCGACGCCGACAGCGCGCCGCCGTGACCGAGCAGGTCAGCGCAATGTCCTACCTGCGTGATCCGGCAGAAATCTATCGGGCGTCGTGGCGCGCGGTCGCCGCGGCGACCGATCTCGCCGCTGTGCCGGCCGAGCTGCACGACGTCGCGCTGCGTCTGGTCCACGCCGCCGCCGATCCATCGCTCGCCGGGCTGCTGCGCGCGTCGCCCGGGGCGGTCGCCGCCGGCCGCGCCGCGCTCGCCGCCGGCGCACCGATCCTGGTCGACGCCGAGATGGTCGCGAGCGGCATCACGCAGCGCCTGCTCAAGGCCGACAATCCCGTACGCTGCCTCCTCAACGATCCCGCCGTGCCGGACCTGGCGCGCCGCCTCATGACGACGCGCGCGGCCGCCGCGGTCGAGCTGTGGCGGCCGTGGCTGGCGGGTGCCGTGGTCGCGATCGGCAACGCGCCGACCGCGCTGTTCCGCCTGCTCGAGCTGCTCGACGACGGCGCGCCGCGACCGGCGCTGGTGGTCGGCTGCGCGGTCGGCTTCATCGGCGCCGCCGAAGCCAAGGCTGCCCTGATGGCGCAGGATGCGGTGCCGTGGATCGCGCTCGAGGGCCGGCGCGGCGGCAGCGCGCTGGCGGCGGCCGCGGTCAACGCGCTGGCCGCCGGCGCTGGACGGGTCGAATGACGCACTGGCTCAGCATCGTGGGGTTGGGCGAGGACGGCCTCGCGGGGCTCGGGCCCGAGGCGC
>JACQAI010000248.1 GCA_016195115.1 Pseudomonadota bacterium | reverse complement strand
GTTGGACGCGTGAGAGTTGGCGGGGCAAGCCGGTCGTCCAGGTGCCCGAGTACCCGGACCAGGCGGCGTTGCAAACCGTCGAGAAGCAGCTCGCGGCCTATCCGCCGCTGGTGTTTGCCGGCGAGGCGCGCAAGCTCAAGGACGGCCTGGCCAAGGTCGCCGATGGCAAGGCGTTCCTGTTGCAGGGCGGCGACTGTGCCGAGAGCTTCGCCGAGTTCCATCCCGACAACATCCGCGACACCTTCCGGGTGCTGCTCCAGATGGCCGTGGCGATGACGTTCGGCGCCAGCCTGCCGGTCATCAAGGTCGGGCGCATGGCGGGCCAGTTCGCCAAGCCGCGCTCGGACGAGACCGAGGCGCGCGACGGCGTGACCCTGCCGAGCTACCGCGGCGACATCGTCAACGGCATCGAGTTCACCGAAACCGCGCGCACGCCCGATCCGGCACGCTTGCTGCAGGTCTACAGCCAGGCCGCGGCGACCCTCAACCTGCTGCGTGCGTTCGCCCAGGGCGGTTACGCCGACCTGCACCGGGTTCATCGCTGGACCTTGGGCTTCGTCGCCCACAGCCCGGCCGGCGAGCGCTACCAGGAGCTCGCCGACCGCATCGGCGAGTGCCTCGGCTTCATGGAGGCGTGCGGCCTCAACTCGGAGACCACGCCGCAGATCCGCGAGACCGAGTTCTTCACCTGCCACGAGGGCCTGCTGCTCGGCTACGAGCAGGCGCTGACCCGGATCGACAGCACGACCGGCGATTGGTACGACTGCTCGGCCCACATGGTGTGGATCGGCGATCGCACCCGCCAGCTCGACGGCGCGCACGTCGAGTTCTTCCGCGGCATCAAGAACCCGATCGGCATGAAGTGCGGGCCGAGCCTCGATCCCGACGACCTGCTGCGCCTGATCGACCGGCTGAACCCGCAGAACGACCCGGGCCGCATGACCCTGATCACCCGCATGGGCGCCGACAAGGTCGAGCGCCATCTGCCGCTGTTGATCCGCGCCGTCGAGCGCGAGGGCCGGCGCGTCGTCTGGACGTCCGATCCGATGCACGGCAACACGGTCAAGGCGACCAGCGGCTACAAGACCCGGCAATTCGACCGCATCCTGGCCGAGCTGCGCCGCGTGTTCGATGTCCATCGCGCCGAGGGCACCTATGCCGGCGGCGTCCATCTCGAGCTGACCGGCCAAGATGTCACCGAGTGCACCGGCGGCGCACAGGCGATCGGCGAGGTCGATCTGGGCGACCGCTACCACACGCACTGCGATCCGCGGCTCAACGGCGCACAGGCCATCGAGCTCGCGTTCCTGATCGCCGAAGCGCTGAAACAGGAGCGCCAGCAGGCGCGGAACGCCGCGGCGGACTAGGGCGCGCGCGATGCCGCCCGACGCGCCCCGCACGATCGACCCGGAGGCCGTGCTCGCCGAGATTCCGCGGCAGGCCGACGCCTACTTCCTGCGCACCAAGGAGATCATCCGCCAGCACGGCGACCGGCAGGTCACCTACGTCGTGTTCATGCGGCGGCCCGTGGTGTTCACGCCGCGCCTCGCGATCGAGTGGTTGACCGAGGTCGCCAAACGGCGCGGTACGGCGGTCGAAATCGAGCTGGTGCGCGAGGAGGGCGAGTGGGTCGGTGCCGGCGAGCCGCTGTTCTACTACACCGGGTCGTTCTTCCACCTGGTCGACCTCGAGACCCAGCTGCTGCAGAAGATCGGACCGCCGTGCGTCGCCGCCTACAACGCCTTCACGATGTGCGTCGATCTGCCCAAGGTCGCGTTCATGGCGATGGACGCGCGCCACTGCGCCGGCGCCGAGATGGCCGAGATGATGGCCTACGCGGCCTCGGTCGACTCGAGTGCGGCCAAGCGCGCGGTCGGCGCGGTCGGTTTCACGGGCAACGCCACAGACGCGACGGCGCCGTGGTTCGGCAACGAGGTCGGTCGCGGCACCATGCCGCACGCCCTGGTCGGCTACGCCGGCTCGACCCTGCGCGCCGCCGAGCTCTATCGCGAGAGCTTCCCGAACAGCGACTTGGTTGTGCTGATCGACTATTTCGGCCACGAGGTCAGTGACTCGCTGGCGGTGTGCCGGCGCTTCCCGGAGCTCGCCGCGGCCGGGCGCGTCGCGTTCCGGCTCGACACCCACGGCGGCCGCTTCATCGAGGGCCTCGACACCGCGGCGTCGTACGCCGTGCTCGAGCGCCACGCGCCCAACGCGATCCGCGGCTATCGCACCGAGGCCGAGCTGCGCCACCTGGTCGGCACCGGCGTCACCGCGGCGGCGATCTTCCATTTGCGCGAGGCGCTCGATCAGGCCGGCTTCCCCAAGGTACGCATCATCGCGTCGTCGGGCTTCGGACCGGCAAAGTGCAAGGTCATGGCGGTCGCCAACGCGCCGATCGACGTCATCGGCACCGGCAGCTATTTGCCCGAGAACTGGCTCGAGACCTACGCCACCGCCGACATCGTCGCCTACGACGGCAAGCCGCTGGTCAAGGTCGGCCGCGAGTTCCTGCTCAAGAAGAAGTCCTGACGCTGCACCGGCGGGCTATTCCGCCGCGACGACGCCGCTGAGCTGGGGATAGCGCGCCGTGATCTCGCGGAACGCGCGCTCGACCTCGGCGCCCGTGCCGGTCAGCGATGCGGGAGAAAGCTTCTCGATCGCCTCGAACACCCGGTGTTTGACGAAGAAGCGCCACTCGACCGGCAAGGTCCGCAGCAACGCCGTGAGACGCGCGTAGGCGGGGCGGGTCCACACGCGCTCGAATTCGATGCGCCCGGCGCTGAAGCCGAAGCCCTCGTTGCGCCGCTTGCCGGCCATCTCGCTGCGCAACGCCTTGGTCGCGTCGTCGTCGATCGCGCCGTCGCGCACCACCACGCCGTACTCCTCGCGCGCCTTGGCGGCCGACACGAAACCGCAGCGCACGTCGGTCAGCACGCGCTCGGGCTCGCGATCGAGCGGATCGCCGCGCCCGCCGGCACCCGCCGAGGTGATGCGGATGACGTCGCCGGGCTGCGCCGTGACGACGTCGGTGTTGCCGAGATTGACCTCGTCGGGCCGGCCGGGATTGCGCACGAACGCCGACGACTTGCCAGCGCCGCCGCCCGCCACGCCCCACGGGGTGAAGCGGATGCGGTCGCGGTTGCGCGCGGTGACGACGCTGTCGGGCGCCGAGACTTCGAACTCCAGGGTCGTGCCGCTGCCGCCGCGCCAGCGCCCGGCGCCGCCGGTGTCGCAGGCCAGGCCGTAGCGCACGATCTTGACCGGCACCTCGGCTTCGTTGATCTCGACCGGGGTATTCTTGAAAAACCCGAAGTTCATGCCGGCGCCCTCGGTGCCGTCGCGCTCGGGCAGGGCGCCGCCGCCGCCGGTGATCGGGTCGAGGTTCGCCATGACGCGGCGGCCGGTGCGCGTATCCATGGTGCGGATGTTGATCAGCGGCCCGCCGTCGCCGCACGCCGCCGGCACGACGTCGGGCAGCGCCTGCGCGAACGCGCCGAACACGGTCGACTGCTGGCGGATGCAGCACAGGGTCCGCATGCCGACCGCGGCCGGGAAGCGCGGATTGAGGATCGAGCCCTCGGGCAGGATGCACGACACCGGACGCATCAGGCCGCAGTTCAGCAGGATCGACGGATCCATGGTGTAGAGCACGTACATCACCGGGATCATCAGCAGCACATGGCGCACGTCGCCGCCGGTCGGCATGTTGAGCGACGAGGTCAGCTGCGGGTCGCTCTCCGAATAGTCGAAAACCAGCTCGTCGTCCTTGACGATCAGGTTGACGGCGATGCGGCAGGGGAAGCCATTGACCGAGTCCTCGTCCATGTAGTCGGCGAAGAAATATTCGCCGTTGGGAATCTTGCGGATCAGCGCGCGCGCTTGGCTCTCGGCGTAGTCGAGCAGGCCCGTCATGCCGTCGCGGAACACGTCGACCCCGAAGCGCCGCACCATCTCGTGGACCTTGCGCTCGCCGGTGTTCATGGCGGCGATCTCGGCCTTGAGGTCGCCCCAGTTCTGCTCGCGCATGCGCACGTTGAGCAGCATGATGTCGAGCACTTCCTTGTTGAGCACGCCGCGCTTGTAGAGCTTGACCGGCGGCACCCGGATGCCTTCCTGGTGGACCTCGACGTTGGCGCGCGACAGGCTCGCGGGCACCGCGCCGCCGACGTCGGTGTTGTGGATGTGGCCGACCGCGAAGCACACCAGCTTGCCGTCGTGGAAGATCGGCTTCCACATGTGGACGTCGGGCGAGTGCGTGCACACGAACCCGCTGTACGGGTCGTTGGTCATGCAGATGTCGCCTTCCTCATAGCGGTCGACCAGCTTGAAGGCGCGGCCGTAGTCGAGCCCGACGAACCAGGTGGCGCCGAGGTCGTAGGGCGAGGCGAAGGTCTTGCCGTCGGGGGTCGCCAACCCGGTGGTGAAGTCCTCGGTCTCCTTGACGAAGGTCGAGTGCGCGGTGCGGTAGAGTGTCTGCGCCATGCTCTCGGTCGCCGCGCCGCAATGGTTGGCGAGGATCTGCAGGGTCACGCGATCGATCGGCATGGTCGTCAGGCTCCGCCGGCTTCGAGGGTCAGGATCAGGTTGCCGTAGGCATCGACGCGGCCGCTGAAGCCGGCCGGGATGCAGGTCGTGCAGTCGCTCTGGGTCACGATCGCGGGCGATTCGAAGAATTGCCCGGCGGTGAGGTCCGTGCGCGCGAACACCGGCACGTCGCGCGCAGCGCCGTCGAGCACGACGCGGCGGGTCTCGCCCGGCGTCGCCGCGCGCTTGTCCTCCCGGGTCGCCGTGAAGGTCGGCTTGGCGCTGCGGCCGATCACGACCAGGCGCAAATTGATGATCTGCACCGGCGCCTCGGGATCGGCATGGTCGTAGACCTGGGCGTGGCGGTTATGGAAGGCCTGGGCCATTGCCCCGACGTCGCCGCGCTGGATCGTCCCGCCGTCGAACATCGTCTCGATCTCGTGCGACTGGCCCTGATAGCGCATGTCGGCCGAGTGCACGAAGCTGTGCTCGCCGGCGTAGCCCTGGTCCTCGCGCAGCCAGCGCAGGGCGTCGCGCTCGAGCGTCGCGTAGGTGTCGCGGATGCCCGCCCGCGCCGCATCGTCGAGATCGAGGAACACAGTGGCGATGAAATCGCTCTTGATGTCGGCGATCAGGCCGCCGAGCGCGCTCAGGACGCCGGGCGTGGTCGGCACCACGACGTTCCGCATGCCGATCTCGCGGGCGAGGAAGCACGCCATCATCGGCCCAGCGCCGCCAAACGCCTGCAACGCGTAGTCGCGCGGGTCGACGCCGTAGCGCGACACCAGCTTGCTGACCTCCATGTACATGCCGGACACCGCGATGCGGACGATCGCTTCGGCGCACGCGACCAGCTCGAGCCCAGTCTGCTGAGCGACCGCGCCGACCGCCTGACGCGCTTTGTCGACGTCGACCCGGATGGCGCTGTAGCCGAGCTCGCCGCTGCCCAGGTAGCCGAGCACGGCGAAGGCGTCCGTGATGGTCGCGCGCGTGCCGCCGCGGCCATAGCAGGCCGGGCCCGGATTGGAGCCGGCGCTCTCGGGACCGACCTTGAGGACGCCGAGCGGGTCGACCCAGGCAATCGAGCCGCCGCCGGCGCCGATCGAGGTCACCGCGACGGTCGGAATATGGATCGGAAACTCGCCGATCATCTCGCCGACGCCGTATTGCGGCGTGCCGTTCTCGATGAACGCGACGTCGGCGCTGGTGCCGCCGACGTCGAGGCTCATGGTCTTCGGGAAGCCCGACAGCCCGGCGACGTAGCTGGCGCCGATCACGCCGGCGGCGGTGCCGGACAGGATCATCTGGGCGCAGGCGGTCTTGCCGAGCTCGGCGCTCATGACGCCGCCGTTGGATTTGGTCACCATCGCGGGTGCCGGCACGCCGGCGCCGCGCAGCGCGTCCTGGAGCGAGCCGAGATAGTGCGCGACGCGGGGCTGGACGTAGCCGTGGATCACCGCCGTGATGGTGCGCTCGTATTCGCGGATCACCGACCAGACGTCGGTCGAGCAGAACACCGGCAGGCCCGGTGCCGCCTTGGCTGCGATCGCCTTGACGCGATGCTCGTGCGCGGAATTGCGATAGGAATTGATCAGCGCGACCACCACACCCTCGGCCCCGAGCGCGCGCGCCGCCGCGAGTGCCGTCAGAACGCTGGCCTCGTCGAGCGGGGTGTCGATCAGGCCGTCGGAGCGCATGCGCTCGCGGATCGGCAGCACGCGATCCTTGGGGATCAGCGGCACGGGCGGCCGCGAGCGCAGGTCGTAGGGGTCAGGCATCTTGAGCCGCGCGACCTCGAGCACGTCGACGAAGTTCTCGGTCACGAACAGGCAGAGCCGGATGCCCTTGCGCTGGATCACGGTGTTCACGCCGACGGTGGTCCCGTGCGTGAAATAGGTGATGCGGCTGGGCGCGACGCCGTAGCGCGCCTCGAGTTGGCGCAGTCCTTCCATGACCTCCGAGCCCGGGCGGTCGGGCGTCGACAGCACCTTCAGGGTGAAGAGGTCGTTGGTGGTTTCGTCGAACGCGCAGAGATCGGTAAAGGTGCCGCCGATATCGACGCCGACGCGATAGGACATGGACTCAAGATCTCCGAATGCTCGTCCAGGCTAGGGCAGATTCCGGGCGCGAAACACCCCTCTAAAGAATCCCTCCCCCGTGCGCGTAGCGCATGGGGGAGGGTAGGGAGGGGGCAGGGCGCACGAACGAGTCCTGACGGTTGGGTACGGCCTCGCGGACCGTGACCCCCTCCCTACCCTCCCCCACGCTTCGCGCGGGGGAGGGATTACGTCTCAGAGATAGATGCTCCGCACGATGTCTTCCTCGGTGGCGGCGCCGGTGCGCACGTCGTGGCCCTGCGCGACCTTGCCGTCGCGCAGGATCAGGAAGCGGTCGGCGACGGTCAGCGCCAGCTTGATGTTCTGCTCGATGATCAGCATCGTGATGCCGCGGCCCTTGAGCGCGGTCATGATGGCGGCGATCTCGCCGACGAAGACGGGGGCCAGGCCGCCCGACGGCTCGTCGAGCAACAGCAGCTTCGGCCGACCCATCAACGCCCGACCGATCGCGACCATCTGCTGCTCGCCGCCCGACATCAGCCGCACCGGCTGGCGCCGCCGCTCGCCGAGGCGCGGAAACGACGTGCAGACGGCGTCGAGATCGGCCTCGATCTCGGCGCCGCGCACCCAGGCCCCGAGCCGCAGATTGTCCTCGACCGACATGTCGGGGAACAGGTCGCGCGCCTGGCTGACCTGGATGATGCCGCGTCGGAAGATGCGATGCGGCGGACTGCCGGCGATCTCCTCGCCGTCGAAACGGATCGAGCCGGCCGACGGCCGCACGAAGCCGCTGACTGTGTTGAGCGCGGTCGACTTGCCGCTGCCGTTGGCGCCGAGCAGCGCCACGACCTCGCCGCGCGAGATGGTGAAATCGACGCCGAACAGGATCTGCTTGCTGCGGTAGCCGGCCTCGACGCCGAGCGCGGTGAGCAGGGGCTCAGGCATGACCGAGATAGGCCTCGAGCACGGCCTTGTCGGCGCGCACTGCGGCCGGCGGCGCGTCGGCGACCTTCTTGCCGTCGTTGAGCACGATCACGCGGTCCGATACGTCCATGACCAGCTCGATCGCATGCTCGATCAGGAGGATGCCGAGGTTGGTCTCGCGCGCCAGCCGGCGGATGATCTGGGTGAGCTTGTCGCGCGCCGCCGGGGCGAGGCCGACCGCCGGCTCGTCGAGCAGCAGCAGCGGCGGATTGGTCGCCAGCGCGCGCACGATCTCGACCATGCGCTGCTGGCCGCCGGACAGCGCGTCGGCCGGATGGTCGGCGAGCGCGGCGATGTCCATCAGGGCGAGCAGGTCGCGGGCGCGCGCGGTCGCAGCAACTTCTGCCTGGTGCGACCGCCGGCTGCCGAGCAGCAGCCCGAAGAAGTCGCTGGCGATCTCGGTGTGCAGGCCGACCAGGACGTTCTCGAGCGCGGTCAGATGGCCGAACAAGCCACCGGTCTGGAACGTGCGCCGGATGCCGCGCGCCGAGATCTCGTGCGGCGTCAGGCCCTGGATCTCGCTGCCGCGGAAGACGATGCGGCCGCCCTCGATCACGGCGTTGCCGGCGATCGCATTGAACAGCGTGGTCTTGCCGGCGCCGTTCGGGCCGATCAGGGCGCAGATCTGGCCGGGCTCCAGTCCAAACGACACGCGGTCGACCGCGGTCAGGCCGCCGAAGCGCACGGTGATGTCGGAGACCTCGAGCAGCGCCGCCATCTCAGCCCCGATCGTAGCGGTCGCGGAACAGGGGATGGGCGCGCGCCAGCAGGCTCGCGAGGCCGCGCGGCAAGAACAGGATGACGAGCACGATCAGGATGCCGAACAGCAGCTCCTGATACCCGGGAAGCTCGTGGAAGAACTCCGGCGCGGCCGTGATGATCACCGCGCCGATCACCGAGCCGACCAGGCTGCCGAGGCCGCCGACCATGATGATGGCGAACTCGAGGATGAGCTCGGTCAAGTCGAACGCCGGCGGCGACAGGTGGCCGATCAGCGCGGCGTACATGGCGCCGCCGACGCCGACCACGGCGCCGCCCCAGGCGAAGCCGAGCGTGATGTAGCGGTTGGTCGGCACGCCCATCGCCGCTGCAGCGAGCTCGTCGCTCTTGATCGCAACGAAGGCGCGGCCGAAGCGCGAGCGCAGGATGCGGTCGGTCGCGATGATCGCCACCAGGACCAGGCCGAGGAAGACGTAGAATTTGCCCGCCTCGCTGTCGAGCGACCAGCCGAACAAGTCGGGCGGCGGCAGGGCCATGCCGAACGAGCCGCCGGTCACCGGGATCCAGCGGATGTAGACCCAGCGCATCAGCTCGCCGAACGCCAAGGTCATGATCGCGAGGTAGAACAGCCGTACGCCGCGCAGCGCCGGGACGCTGGCGGCACAGCCCGCGACGGCGCCCATCAGCGCCGCCGGCGGCACCGCCACCCACCACGGCAGGCCCAGCCGGACCATCAGGATGCCGGCGGTGTAGGCGCCGATGCCGAAGAACGCGACATTGGAGAACGCCAGCAGGCCGAGGTTGCCGACCACGACGTTGAAGCCGATGGCGACCGGCACGTAGACCAGCACCAGGTTGATGACGTACTGCTGGTAGGGATTGAGCAGCAGCGGCAGCGGCAGCAGCAGGATCGGCACGATCCACAGCACGCGCCGGCTGACCACGGCACGCGCCGCGCCGTCAGACGCGGAGCGTTGCATGCTGTCCGAACAGGCCTTGCGGCCGAATCAACAAGACCAAGATGGTGATCAGGTAGCCGCTGATGTCGATGAACACGGTCGAGACGTAGAAGCCGAGCAGCTTCTCCATCAGCCCGAGCAGCACGCCGCCGATCACCGCGCCATGTAGCGAGCCGAAGCCGCCCAGCGTCATCGCCGCGAAGCCGCGCACCAGGGTCCATACGCCCATGTCGGGAGTCAGGGGAACGATGAGCGCCAGGAGCACGCCACCGGCGGTGCCGAGCGTCGTCCCGGCGCCCCACATGATGCAGTGGAACGCCGGCACGTTGATGCCGACCAGCTGGGCGCCGCGCTGGGTCTGGAACACCGCCTGGATGACCTTGCCGATGCGCGTGACGTTGAACACGACGAACAGCAGCAGCAGGAGCAGCAGCACGCTGCCGGTGATCACCAGGTCGTCCATGGTGATCACCACCGGCCCGAGCAGGAATGCGTTCTGCGCGTAGGGCCGGGGCAGCAGCAGGATGTCGTTGCCCCATTCGATGCGGGCGACGCCCCGCAGTGCATAGCCGACCGCGAGCGCCATGATCGCCAGCGACAGATGCGGGCCGGCGATGATCGGCGCCATCAGGCCCCGCTGCATCAGGAAGCCGAACAGGAACAGGCCGCTCGCCGCCAGCGCGAGCGCCAGCGGGAACGGCATGCCGACGCCGACCGCGAGAAAGAGCATCGCGTAGGCGCCCATCATGACGATGTCGCCGTGGCCGAAATTGACCACGGTCGTGGCGCGGTAACCGACCGTCATCGAGAGCGCGATCAGGGCATACAGCATGCCGGTCGCGACGCCGCTGATCACCAGCTGCGACAGGATCATCAAATCGAATCCCTCCCCCGCGCGCAGCGTGGGGGAGGGTAGGGGGGGGCCCCCAACCTATCCGTGGCCGCGATGCTGATGGATGCGCTCAGATCCGCCTCTCCGTGGCGACGATCTTGACGTCCGCGCCCCCACCCTACCCTCCCCCACGCTGCGCGCGGGGGAGGGATTTCGAGGTGCGGCTGCGGAGCGAACCTCAGCTGCCGCTGGGCGGCAGCGGCTTGCCCCACGTCGAGTAGACGGTCTCCTCGCCGGCGTCGTTGAGGCCGACCGCGAACATGCGCCGGAAGCCGACGTGGTTGTCCTTGCTGAAGTTCGCCGTGTCGGCGAACACGTTGGTCTCGAAGCCTTTCAGCGACTCGACCGCTTCGATCCATTTTTCGCGCGTCGGGGCTGGTCCGGCGCGCTTGAACGCTTCGACGGTGACGATGCCGACCGGCACGCCGAAATAGTAGAAGTTGGTCGGCTCGCCCGACTTTGGCAACTCGTCCTTGGTCAGGTACTTGAGGAACAGCTCGCGGTACGGCTTGAGCGGGCCGGTGCCGATCTTGGCTTGGAACTGATAGGGCTGAAAGAATTTCTGCTTGACCGCCGCCGGGTTGCCGACCTGCTGCACGGTCTGATTGAAATCGGCGCCCAGCGCGCCGAGCACGATCGCGTCGACGCCGTACTTCGC
Organism: Pseudomonadota bacterium; assembly: GCA_016195115.1. Taxonomy (GTDB): domain Bacteria; phylum Pseudomonadota; class Alphaproteobacteria; order Elsterales; family Elsteraceae; genus JACQAI01. The sequence continues at coordinate 2,277 of JACQAI010000248.1, read as the reverse complement.
CATGTCGCGCAGCAGGATCACGAGCTCCTGCTGATAGAGGCAGCCCATCACCGCCTGGGCGCCCGACTGCTTGATCTGCAGCGCCTGCGCGGTGGCATCGGTCGAGCCGCGCTCCATCGCGGTGCTGATCACCACCTCGGCGCCGTTGGCCTTGATGTAGTCGGTCGCCGGGTTGCAGTAGCCCGCGGCCCAGTCGTTGCTGTGCTGGACGATCGCGATCTTCTTGACGCCCGGCTTGGTGAGCGCGAACGCCGCCATCGCGCTGCCGGATTCGATCCCGGTATAGCTCGAGAACATCGACGGCACGGTCGGCCGCGTCAGCTTCGGGTTGGCCGCCAGGCCCATCCACGGCACGCCTTCCTTGTCGAGCATCGGCTTGATCGCCATGGCGACGCCGCTGCACGGATGGCCCATGATCATGAAGACCTTGTCCTCGTAGATCAGCTTCTTGGCCGCGGCGATGCCCTTGGCCTCGTTGCACGCGTCGTCGGCGAACACCGTCTCGAACGTACGGCCGTGCACCCCGCCCTGGGCGTTGATCGAGCGCAGATAGGCCTCGGGACCGAAATTGAGCGGCGTGAAGATCGACGACTCGCCGGTGAACGGTCCGAGATTGCCGATCTTGATGGTCTTGTCGGAGATGCCCTGAGTGTTCTGGGCGCTCGCCGGCGCCGCTGCGATCGCCACCACGGCGACCGCCGCACCCAGCGCGCCAAGTGCCCTGTTGAAGCGCATCGGCATGTCTTTGTCCCCCTGTCCGGCGTCTCGGACGGCGCCCCGGCGCGCCCGGCCGCGGTTCATGATCCCCGCAATGGCAGGGGCATGCAAGCACGGGGCCGCTGCAGGGGCTTGCGTTTCGCGGCGATCGCGGTACTTACACCGGGGCCGACGGAGAGCCGCCTTGTCCCTGGTGCTGCACAACACGCTGACCCGCCGCAAGCAGGCGTTCGAGCCGCAGGTGCCCGACCGCGTCAGCCTCTATGTCTGCGGCCCGACGGTCTACGACCTCGCCCATGTCGGCAACGGCCGCGCCGCGATCGTGTTCGACGTGCTCTACCGCGCGCTCAAGCACCGCTTCGCGCACGTCACCTACGTGCGCAACGTCACCGACGTCGACGACAAGATCAACACCGCGGCGGCCGAGAACGGCGAGCCGATCGGCGCCCTGACCGCGCGCACGGAACGGGCCTATCTCGAGGATATCGGGGCGCTCGGCGTGCTCGATCCCGACGTTTCGCCGCGCGTCACCGAGCACATCGCCGAGATCGTCGCCATGATCGAGCGGCTGCTCGCGTCGGGTCACGCCTACGCGGCCGAGCACCACGTGCTCTTCTCGGTCGCGAGCTTCGCCGACTACGGCAGGCTGTCGGGCCGCTCGGTCGAGGAGATGATCGCCGGCGCGCGCATCGACGTCGCGCCTTACAAGCGCGATCCCGCCGACTTCGTGCTGTGGAAGCCCTCGGGGCCCGAGCTGCCCGGCTGGGACAGTCCGTGGGGACGCGGCCGGCCGGGCTGGCACATCGAATGCTCGGCGATGGCCGAACGCCATCTGGGGGAGACCATCGACATCCACGGCGGTGGCAACGACCTGGTGTTCCCGCACCACGAGAACGAGGTGGCGCAGAGCACCTGCGCGCATGGCGGTAAGTTGTTCGCGCGCTTCTGGCTGCACAACGGCATGCTGACCGTCGGCGGCGAGAAGATGTCGAAGAGCCTCGGCAACTTCGTGACCATCCGCGACGCTCTGGCGGGAACGCCGGGAGAAGCGATCCGCTTCTACCTGCTGGGCGCGCACTATCATCAGCCCCTCGATTGGACGCCCGAGGGGCTGCAGGCGGCGCGCCAGACGCTCGATCGCTTCTATCTGGCGCTGCGCCGCGTCGCCGGCGTGGCGGCCGCCGACGCGCCGCCGTCCAACGCCTTCGTTGCCGCGCTCGAGGACGATCTCAACACGCCGGCCGCGATCGCCGAGCTGCACGCCATGCTGGCCCAGCTCAACAAGGCCGACGATCGCGCCACCCAAGCGGCGGTGAAGGGGCAGCTGCTGGCCGCCGGCCGGCTTCTCGGCGTGCTTCAGGCCGATCCGGAAACCTGGTTCGCCTGGACGCCACCGAACGCGGCGCGCATCGATCCGACCTATGTCGACAGCCAGATCGCGGCACGCAACGCGGCGCGCAAGGCCAGGGATTTTGCTGCCGCGGATCGCATCCGCGACGCGTTGCTGGCGCAAGGCGTGCTGCTCGAGGACGGGCCCCAGGGCACGACCTGGCGCCGCAC
>JACQAI010000247.1 GCA_016195115.1 Pseudomonadota bacterium | reverse complement strand
TTCGACGTCTGAGCAGCGAGGTCAGCGATGCAGGTCTTCAGCCTCAAGGCCGAGCAGGCATTCGATGCCAAGAAGCACGTCGAGAAGATCCTCGGCGTCGTCGGCGAGGGCGACGTCACGGTGGCGTGCTGGGAGCCCGGCCAGACCAGCCCCTACCACTGCCACCCCAATTGCACGGAAATCTATTTCTGCTTCGAGGGCGGCGGCACGATGCGGACGGAGACCGCGACCATCGCGGTCAAGCCCGGCGCGTTCGTCGTCCATCCCCGCGCCGAGCTGCACGAGTACATCAACGGCCCGGCCCGCACCCTGCTGTTCCGCGTGCGCTACGGCGACGACATGTCGACCCGCACCAAGGCATGGCCGAGCAATCCCGCCTGGCAGAGCCGCGCCGTCGATGTGGAGTATTTCGACTCATAACTGGCGCTCGCGCGCTGCGCGCTGCCGCGCCTGTACCCTCACCCGGCTCGCGCGCGAGCGCGCTCGCCACCCTCTCCCGCGCGTCCGCGCGGGAAGGGTGAGGGTTCGTGAGCCGGGCGAAGCTCAGAACAGCGACACCGCGACGCGCTTTTCCGTCAGGCTGTGCTGGTTGAGGAATTTGTCGAGGTCGACGGTGGAGAGCGGCTTGGCGATCAGATAACCCTGCGCCGAGTCGCAACGCATGCGCTGCAGCACATTGACCTGCTCGGGGGTCTCGATGCCTTCAGCGACCACCTTCATGCCGAGGTTGTGGGCCAGGTCGATGATCGCGCGGACGATCTGCTGGTCCTCCGACTGCTCGGCGCAGCCGTCAACGAAGCTGCGGTCGATCTTGAGCGTCTTGGCCGCGAGCTGCTTGAGATAGGCGAGCGACGAATAGCCGGTGCCGAAATCGTCGACCGCGACCGACACGCCCTGGTCCTGCAGGCTGCGCAGCGCGCGCTTGGTGTCGTCGGCATCCTGCATCAGGGTGGTCTCGGTGACCTCGAGCTCGAGCGCTTCGGGCGGCAGGTTGGTCGACTTGAGCGCATCCTCGACCAGCGCCTTGACGTCCTGGACGCGGAACTGCACCGGCGACAGGTTGACCGCGATGGTGAAGCCGCGCATGCCGTTCTGCCGCCAGCGGGCGGTCTGCAAGCACGCTTCGTGAAGCACGAACTCGCCGAGCGCGCCGATCATGCCGCTGCGCTCGGCGACCGGAATGAACTCGGTGGGCGGGATCATGCCGTGCTGTGGGTGCTGCCAGCGCACCAGCGCCTCGGCGCCGACGATCTCGCCCGAGCGCATGTCGGCCTTGGGCTGGTAGAACACGGAGAGCTGGCGGTCGGCGATGGCCTGGCGGAGGCTGGCCTTGACCACGGCGTTGCGCATCGCCTGCTCGCCGAGCGCCGGGGTGAAGAAGGTGTAGCGGCCGCGGCCTTCGGTCTTGGCGCGATCGAGCGCGAGATCGGCGTGACGCAGCAGGTCGTCCGGGGCGTTGCCGTCGTCCGGATAGAGCGCGACGCCGACGCTGGCGCCGCAATGCAGCTCGAGGCTCTGGACCTGCATCGGCGATGCCAGGCCGTTGACCAGCCGTTCGGCGAGCGCGCCGGCGTTCTCGGCGTTGTCGCGGTCGGTCATGTCCTGCAGCACGCTGAACTCGTCGCCGCCCAGCCGCGCGATGGTGTCGACCGACCGGGTGATCTTGCCGATCCGCTCGGCGACCATGGTCAGCACCTTGTCGCCGGTGTGGTGACCGTGCAGGTCGTTGATCTCCTTGAAATTGTCGAGATCGACCATGTGCAGGGCGAAGCGCTTGCCCGAGCGCTTGGCGTGGGTGAGCGCCGCCTCGAGCCGGTCGTGCAGCAGCGAGCGGTTGCCGAGCTGGGTCAGCGGGTCGTGGCTCGCGAGGAAGCGCATGCGCTCCTCGGAGTCTTGGACCTGGCCCCGCGCGCCGTCGAGCATGCTCACGGTCTGCGACAGCTGCTGGGCGAGCGAGCGATTGTCGGCGAACAGCTGGTTGGTCGCCTGCAGGCGGCTCATGGTCTCGGTCAGCAGCGCCTGCATCAGGGTCAGGCTGAACGCCGGCTGCTCCTCCATGACCGCGCGTAGCGCGTCGCGCGGGAACTCGAGCAGCTCGGTCGGCTCCGTGACCGTGATCGTCACGCTCGGCGCGGCGCCGCGGATCAGGCTGCCCTCGCCGAAATAATTGCCGGGCCCGAAGTCGCGAATCGTATGGCCGTCCTTCTCAAGGCGCAGGCTGCCCGACACCACGATGGTGAGCGCGCTGACCGGCTGGTCCGGCGTGCACACGACCTCGCCCGGCGCCGCCCGGCGCCGCGCCGCGAGTGCGACCACCGCCGGCGGGATCTCCGTCGGTAGGGCCGGGAACGCGGTTCGCAGGAGGCCCACCACCCAGGTGGAGGGGAACTCGCCTTGGCGTGCGCTGGTCGTCTGCATCAGGCCCCGAATCCCTCGACGTGATTATAGAAAATTTTATCTAATTCAGGCGCGCTTTCTGTTATTGCACCACTGTTCGGCGTACGCAATTGCACACGCGAGCGCATCGTATCTTTTGAATAGAATTATGAACAAAATGCATAGATACTGCGCGCAGACCGAGTACCGCCAACCGATTTCGGCGCGTGGCGATTGAGCCCTGCGCGCAGCGCTCGCGGGGCTGACGCCCCTGCCGCGGCTAGCGCATGCGTTCGTCGTCACCGACCAGGTGGCGGGGCATCTCGCCGGCGAGCACGCGCCGGCAGTTCTCGAGGGCGCGCCGCAGCGCGGTCTCGCGCGAGCCCGCGACCGTGGCCGAGTTGTGCGGCGAGCCGATGACGTTGGGCAGCCCCAGGAACGGCTGATCCATGCGGAACGCGCCATGGCGGACCGGCTCGATCCACCAGGCGTCGAGGCAGGCGGTGAAGCGCGGATGGGCCTGGAGATGGCGGTAGAGCGCGGCCTCGTCGACGATCTCGCCGCGCGCCAGATTGATCAGGATGGCGTCGTCCTTCATGCGCGCGAGCTCCGGCGCGCCGATCAGGCCGCGCGTCGCCGGGGTCAGTGGCGCCGCGATCACCAGCACGTCGGCGGCCGCCAGCAGCGCGTCGAGGCGGTCGCTGCCGCCCATCCAGTCGACCAGGTCGTCGCCGGCGCCGTGTCGGTTGAGCGCGTGGATGCGCATGCCGATCGCGCGCATCAGCCGCGCCACCGCCCGGCCGATGCCGCCATAGCCGAGGATCGCGCACACGCCGCCGGCGAGCATGCGATTGGGCGTGAACTGGTTGAACGCGCCGGTGGCCAGCGCGGCGTGCTCGACCAGCAGCCGCTTGGCGGCGGCCAGCGCCATGGCGAGGGCGTGCTCGGCCATCGGCTCGGCGTAGCCGCCGCGGTTGGCGGCGATCGGCAGCGCGGATGGCAGCCGCGTCAGCGGGATGTGGTCGACCCCGGCGGTGACGAACTGCAGCAGCCGCGCGCCACCGATCAGCGCCGCCTCGTCGGGGCCAAGCTCCTGGCCGGTGTTGCGCGCGAGCACGACCGCGGCGCGTTGCAGCGCCGCGGTCCGGTCGGGCCCCGTGAGCTCGGTTAGCCAGACGACCTCGGTCGCGTCACCCAGGACCTCGGCCACGACCGCGCGCTCGCGCGCGTCGTGCGCGTAGGTGACGACCAACGGGCCGAGCGTCACGAGCGCGTCAGCGCGCCGCGAATTGCGTCTTGCCGAACATCACCTCGCGCTCCTTGTCGCTGATCGGCCCTTTGCGCTGGCTCTCCGCCAGCACCGCGCAGCCGCGCTGCACCGCCGGCCGGGCGTCGATCGCGTCGAACCAGCGCTTGACGCTGGGGAACTCGGCGAGGTCGATGTTGCGGCGCTCCGGGAAGCGCAGCCACGGGTAGGTGATGATGTCGGCGATCGAGTAGTCGTTGCCGGCCAGCCACTGGGCCTGGCCCAGGCGCTTATCGAGGACGCGATGCAGCCGCTTGACCTCGTTGCCGTAGCGCTCGAGCGCGTACGCGATCTTCTCGGGCGCGTAATTGTTGAAGTGGCCGAACTGGCCGAACATCGGGCCGACGCCGCCCATCTGGAACATCAGCCACTGCAGGCAGGCGTAACGGGCCGCCGGATCCTTGGGCATCAGCTTGCCGGTCTTCTCGGCGAGATAGATCAGGATCGCGCCGGACTCGAACACCGCGATGCGCTTGCCGCCCGGACCGTCGGGGTCGACGATCGCCGGAATGCGGTGGTTCGGGTTGATGGCGAGGAACTCGGGCTTGAACTGATCGCCGGAGCCGATGTTGACCGGGATCACCTTGTAGGGCAGCGCCAGCTCCTCGAGCGCGATATGCACCTTGTGTCCGTTGGGCGTGGGCCAGGTCCAACATTCGATCATGGTGCGCTCCCTGATGCGGTGGGCGAGGGGTCGAACGGCGCGGGCCGGCGGCGGCCGCGGACCAGCCTAGACCAAAGGCCGCGGCGGCGTCATGCGCGTCGCAATCGCGCTTTTGCGTGGCAGCCGCAGAACCCGCTAGAGTGTCTGCCGACCGCTTTCGGGAGGACATCATGGCCGAGGTTCCGCGTCTCAACGGGGTCATCAAGGCGCTCTCCGGCGGGCAGCCGGCGTTCACTTGCTTCACGACCGCCGACGTCGAGGCCGCGCTCGCGCTGTCGACCACCAAGTACGACGGCATCGTGTTCGAGATGGAGCACAACCCGTGGGACGCGCGGGCGCTGCGCGACGCCCTGCAGTACATGCTCAACCGCGGCCAGATCGCGAAAGCGGGCTCGGTCGCGCCGAGCGTGACGCCGATGGTGCGCATCCCGCCCAACGGCGGCGAGCTCGGTCAATGGCACGCCAAGCAGGCGCTCGACCTCGGCGCCTACGGCATCGTGTGGCCGCATGTCAGCACGGTCGATCAAGCCGAGAACGCGGTCGCGGCGTGCCGCTATCCACGCCTCAAGGGCGCGCCGCGCTACGAGCCCGCGGGGCTGCGCGGCGACGGTCCGACCGGCGCGGTGCGCTACTGGGGCGTCAGCCAGCAGGAGTACTACGCCAAGGCCGACGTCTGGCCGCTCGATCCCAACGGCGAGATCCTCGTCATCCTGATGATCGAGGACACCCAGGGCATCGCCAACCTCGACGCCATGCTGAAGCAAGTGCCCGGTATCGGCGTGATCCTGATCGGCGAGGGCGATCTCAGCCAGGAGCTCGGCTATCCGCGCCAGTACGAGCATCCCAAGGTGCTCGAGGCGATGGCCGAAGTGGTCAAGACCTGCAAGAAGCACAACGTGCCGGTCGGCCACCCGCACGTCGACGCCAAGAACGTCGAGCGCCTGCTCGGCGAGGGCTATCGCTTCCTGATGAGCGCGCCGGTGCGCAGCTACGCCGGCCTCGACAAGGGCCGCGAGCTCGCCGGTCGCAAGTGACGGCCACTCACATCCGCGCGAAGTAGAGCTTGAGCGGCGTCTCGCCGGTGATCTGGCGGCGCGTCGCGACGTCGGGCACCCAGGTCGCCAGATCGGCGATCGTGTCGGCGTAGCGCACCGTGGTCTCGAAGCCGGCGAACGGCCAGTCGCTGCCCCACAGCAGGCGGTCGCCGCCGGCGACCTTGAGCAGCGCCGCGGCGTAGGTCTTGGCGGTGGCCGGCGGCTTGAGGCGATAGCCGGCCGACAACTTGACCCAGGTGCGGCCACGCTCGATCGCCGCCAGGGTGGCGCGGAAGCCGGCGCCGTCGACGCCGGATGCCGTGTCGGGGTGACCGAAGTGATCGATCACCAGCTTGACGCCGGCGGCCTCGAGCGCGGCGATCGACCGCGGCAGTCGCGCACCCTCGTCGTTGAGGTGGACGTGCCAGCCGAGATCGGCGATCCGGCGCAGCAGCATGCGGTGCTCGGGCCCGGCGAGGTCGGGCGGCTCGGCGACGTTGCGGAACTGGAAGCGGATGCCGACGAAGCCCTCGCGATCGAGCGCCTCGAGCGCGTGGCGCGAGATCGTCGGGCTGACGATCGCGGTTGCGCGCAAGCGTTTGTGACGCCGCAGCGCCTCCAGCATGTAGTCGTTGTACTCGCCGTAGAGGCTGGCCGCCGCGAGCACGCCGAAGGTCACGCCGTTGGCGTCCAATGTCGCGATCATGCGCTCGATCGTCGCGTCCTCCGGCGGCTTGTGCCACGCCGTCGCGGTCAGCGGCATGTCGGTCGTGTAGACGTGGAAGTGCGAGTCGACGAGCGGCGCGTCGGCGGTCATGGCGAGGTGCTCTCGGGCGTGCTATCGCTGTCCCATCATGCGTCGCCCGCGCGGGTTTGGCGCAAGCGTAATCGAGGGGCGACGACGATGATTCACCGATGGGAGCTGGCAGCGTTGGCGCTGCTGGCCGCGGGCGCCGTGCCGGCGCAGGCGCAGACCGACACCTTCCCGACCCATGCCGTGCGCATCGTGCTGCCGTTCGCGGCCGGCGGGCCGACCGACATCGTCGCGCGCGTGATCGGCAACGGCCTGACCGAGCTGTGGAAGCAGCAGGTCGTGGTCGACAACCGCACCGGCGCCGGCGGCAACATCGGCGCCGAGCTGGTCGCCAAGGCGCCCGGCGACGGCTACACGCTGCTGGTCTCGACGCCGTCGCTGGCGGTCGCGCCGGCGGTCTACAAGAAGCTCGCCTTCCGGCCGCTCGAGGATTTCGCGCCGATCGCCAAGCTTGGCGTCACGCCGACCTTGCTGATCGTCGCCCCCCAGCTCGGCGTCGACTCGGTCCATGCGCTGATCGCGCGCGCCAAGGCCGCGCCCGGCCAATTGAGCTTCGCCTCGCCGGGCCCGGGCACTTCGCTCCACCTCGCCGCCGAGCTGTTCAAGCGCATGGCCGCGGTCGACATCCTGCACGTGCCCTACCGCGGCGGCGCGCCGGCGCTGATCGACATCATGGCCGGCCAACCCCAGATGATGTTCAACCCGCTGGTCGACACGATGGGGCACTTGAAGACCGGCAAGCTCAAGGCCCTGGCGGTCTCGACCCGCACGCGCACGCCGGTCATGCCGGAGCTGCCGACGGTGTCGGAGAGCGGCGTGCCGGGCTACGACTTCTCGCTGTGGTACGCCGTGTTCGCGCCGGCCGCGACGCCGCCAGCGCTGGTCGCGCGGATCAATCGCGACGTCCTGCAGGTGCTCGGCCAGGACGCGGTCAAGGAGCGCTTCGAAAGCGTCGGCATCGTGATCGCCGGCGGCAGCGCCGCGGACTTCGCCGCCGAGATGCGCCGCGAGGTCCAGGCCTGGACCGAGCTCGCCACCAGCATCGGCCTCAGCCTCGATTAGCTAGAACCCCGCCAGCACGACCTTGCCCTTGGCGCGGCCGCTTTCGATCAGGGCGTGGGCGCGCTTCAGGGTCGCGGCGTCGATCTTGCCCAGCGTGTCGGTCAAGGTCGTGCGGATCAGGCCATCGTCGACCAGATCGGCGGTCTCGCACAGCAGGCGGTGCTGCGCGATCATGTCCGGGGTCTCGAAGATCGCGCGGGTGAACATCGACTCCCAGTGGATCGACGCGCACTTGCGCTTGAAGGGCAGCGCGTCGAGCGCCTTGGGATCGTCGATCAGGCCGAACTTGCCCTGCGGCCCGATGATCTCCACGATCGCCTCGAGGTGGCGCTCGGTCTGGGTGATCGAGAACACGTAGTCGACCGACTTGAAGCCGAGCGCGCGCACGCCCTCGGCCAGCGGCTTGGCGTGGTCGACGACGTGATGGGCGCCGAGCTCGCGGCACCACGCCTGGGTCTCCGGGCGCGACGCGGTCGCGATCACGGTCAGGCCGGTCAGCCGCCGCGCCAGCTGGATGGCGATCGAGCCGACGCCGCCGGCGCCGCCGATGATCAGCAGCCGGCCGCCCTCGGGCGGCTTGCCGATCCGGATGGCGAAGCGGTCGAACAGCATCTCCCAGGCCGTGATCGTGGTCAGCGGCAACGCCGCCGCCTCGGCGAACGACAGCTTCTTCGGCATGCGCCCGACGATGCGCTCGTCGACCAGATGGAACTCGCTGTTGGTGCCCGGGCGCGCGATGCTGCCGGCATACCAGACCTTGTCGCCCGCCTTGAACAAGGTGGCGGCGCCGCCGACCGCCGCGATCGTGCCGGCGGCGTCGTAGCCGAGGATCTTCGGGATGTCGGGGTCCGGGTTGCCACGCATTCGTACCTTGGTGTCGACCGGATTGACCGACACCGCCTCGACCTTGACGAGCAGGTCGCGGCCGGTCGGCTCCGGCTTGGCGATCTCGCAGTTGACCAGCGCGTCAGCCTGGTCGATCGGCAGCGAGCGATGGAACCCGACGGCTTTCATGGCGCTCCTCCGGTGATGGCATCCCGACTCTAGAGAGCCGCGCGCCGTCTGTCAGCCGCGTCGCCGCGGTCAGACGAACGCCGCGCCGCCGTTGAGCATGATGGTCTGGCCGGTCAGGTAGTCGTTGCCGATTACCATCATGACGGTCTGCGCGACCTCCTCGGGGGTGCCGAGCCGGCCGAGCGGGATGCGCGCGACCATCTCGGCACGCCGTGCCGCGATCATGTCGGTGTCGATCAGGCTCGGCGCCACGGCATTGACCGTGATGCCGTCCTTGACCAGGCGCGCGGCATAGCCGCGCGTCAGCCCCTCCATGCCGGCCTTCGAGGCGTTGTAGTGCGGACCGAAGCCGCCGGCCCCGCGGGCCGCCCCGGACGAAATATTGACGATGCGACCCCAGCGGCGCGCGCGCATGGCGGGCAGCAACGCCTGGGTGCACAGGAACGCCGACTTCAGGTTGATCGCGATGGTGCGATCGAAGTCGGCCTCGGTCAGGTCGTCGAGCCCACGGTTGAGCGCCAGTCCAGCGTTGTTGATCAGAATATCGGTGACGCCGAGCCCGGCGGTGACGGCCTGGACCAGGCGGTCGACGGCGCGGCCGTCGGAGACGTCGGCGGCGACCGCGAGCGCGCGCCGGCCGGCTGCGCGCACGGCGCCGGCGACCGCGTCGGCCTGACCGGCCTGCTCGCGATAGTTGATCGCGACGTCGGCGCCGGCCGCGGCGAGCGCCAGCGCGATCGCGCGGCCGATGCCGCGCGAGCCGCCGGTCACCAGCGCGACGCGGCCTGTCAGGTCGGGAAGCAGCGCCATCGCAAACCTCGTGTCGTGGAGCTCAATGCGTGCAGTCGAGCACCGGACGGCCCGGCTGTCAGCCCTGCTTGTCGACGTTCCAGAAGAAAAAGATCGGGCCCTCGCCGACGCCGGTGACCGTGCTGCGGATCGCGGTCGGCTGGAAGAAGCGGCCGAGCGGGATGTAGGGCAGGAAGTCGAACGCCTCGCGCTGCATGTCGGCGCCGAGGCGCTGCTGCGCCTCGGTCCCGGTCGCGGCGAACCACTGCTCACGCAGCGCCTCGAAGCGCGCGCTGGTCGGCCAGCCGAACCAGCCGTTGACGCCGTTGCCGCGCAAAGTCGGGTGGATCGCCGGATTGGTCATGTCGGCGGCGCCGAACCAGGTGTGGATGATGCTCCAGCCGCCCTTGTCGACCGGCTCGCGCGAGGCGCGCCGCGCCACCACAGTGCCCCAATCGGCCGCCGCCAACTCGACGTTGAGCCCAAGCCGCTTGAACAGATCCTGGGTGATCAGCGACTGCTGGTTGATCAGCGGGAAGTCGGTCGGCGACAGGATGACGATGCGCTCGTCCTTGTAGCCTGCCTCGGCGATCAGCCGCTTGGCCAGCGCGAGGTCGCGGGGTCCGGTCAATGCCTCGGCGCCGGCGGCGCTCTCATAGGTCGAGCCGCACGAGAAGAACGACGGGCACACCGACCACAAATCCTGGTCGTTGCCCATCATGGCGCGCAGATAGTCGGTCTGCTCGATCGCCGGCAGCAGTGCCTGGCGCAGCTTGGGGTTGTCGAACGGCGGCTGCAGCGCGTTGAAGCGCATGAACGCCATCGCGCCCAGCGGATCGGTCTTGAGGATGCGGATGGCGGGATTGCGGGCTAGCACCGGCAGCAGGTCGGTGGTCGGTTGCTCCCACCAGTCGATCTCGCCGCGCTCGAGCGCGGCTGCGGCGGTCGTCGGGTCGGGCAGGATCAGCCACTCGATGCGGTCGAGCTTGGCGACCTTGCCGCCGGCCGACCAGCTCGCCGGTTCGGGGCGTGGCACGTAGTCGGGATTGCGCTCGTAGACGATCTTGTTGCCTGGCGCCCACTCGGCCTTGACGAAGCGAAATGGCCCGGAGCCGATGATATCGGGGATCTGCTGGAACGGATCGGTCGTGGCGAGGCGCTCGGGCATGACGAACGGCACGTTGCTCGACAGTTTTGCGAGGCCGTCGATCAGCAAGGGGAACGGCGCCTTCAGATGAATGGTGAAGGTCGACTCGCCATCCGCCGTCATCGTGTCGATGGCGGTGATCCACTTCTGACCGAAGGTGTCGCGTGCGGCCCACCGCTTCAGCGAGGCGATGCAGTCGGCGGCGCGCACCGGCGAGCCGTCGTGAAACTTGAGTCCCGGTCGCAGGGTGAAGCGATAGCTCAGCTGGTCGTCGCTGACCGAGTAGCGCTCGACCATCTGGGGCTGCGGCCGGAACTGGGCGTCGGTGCCGAACAAGGTGTCCCACACCAGATAGCCGTGGTTGCGCGTGACGTAGGCGGTGGTCCAGATCGGGTCGAACACGCCGACATTGGCCTGCGGCACGAAACGCAGCACCTTGGGCGTCTCTGCACCCGCCGGCGCCGCGAGCAGCACCGCGGCCGCGACCGCGACCAGCCGCATTCTCGTCATCACCGGTGGCGGTGTCGGCTTGGCCGACGGCGTGCGGCTGAAGCGCGGCGCCGGCGCCGGCTGCACGACACCGTCGACCTCGACGAAGGTGCCGCGCGCGCGGTTGTGCGGGTGCAAGGGTGCCTCCTTGAGCGACAGCACCGGCGCGAAGCAGGCGTCGGAGCCCTCCAGCCGCGCGCACCAGTCGTCGCGCGCGCGCGTCTTGATACGGGTCGCGATCGCCTGCTTGATCGCCGGCCAGTTGGCGTGGTCGGCGACGTCGGGCAAGGTCGCCTCGTCGAGCTCGATCAGCCGGTAGAACTCGCTGCGGAACTTGGCTTCGATCGGCGCTACCGAAATGTAGCGGCCGTCGGCGCATTCATAGACCTCGTAGAACGGCGCCCCGGAATCCAAGATGTTCTCGCCGCGCCGGTCGTTGACCACGCCGGCGGCGCTGAGGCCGAAGAACGAGGTCATCAGCGAGGCGGCGCCGTCGATCATCGCGGCGTCGACCACCTGGCCCTTGCCGGAGCGCTGGCACTCGAGCAGCGCCGCCAGCACGCCGACCACGAGGTAGAGAGCGCCGCCGCCGAAGTCGCCGACCAGATTGAGCGGCGGCGTCGGCTTCTGGCCGGCGCGGCCGATCGAATGCAGCGCGCCGACCAGCGCGATGTAGTTGAGATCGTGGCCGGCGCCGCCGGCCAGCGGGCCATCCTGGCCCCAGCCGGTCATGCGGCCGTAGACCAGGCGCGGATTGCGCTTCAGGCACGGTTCCGGCCCGAGCCCGAGGCGCTCCATGGTGCCGGGCCGGAAGCCCTCGAGCAGCGCGTCGGCCTCGGCGACCAGGTCGAGCGCCAGCGCCACGCCTTCGGGGCGCTTCAAGTCGACGCCGAGCGACGGTCGCGAGCGGTGCAGCAGCTGCAGCCGATCGGGCAGTTTGACGCCGAGGTCGCTCGGCCCGGTGCGGTCGAGCCGCAGCACCGTGGCGCCCATGTCGGCGAGCAGCATCGCGGCCATCGGTGCCGGCCCGATGCCGGCAAACTCGATCACGCGAAAGCCTGATAAAGGTCCCATGGTTTCCCTCACGCGGCCGCGAGCACGGCCAAACCGTTGTTCAATACGACGGTATCGCGCTCGACCGCACGCGCGCGAAACGACACCGTGGCGCCGTCGCGCCAGATTTCGGTCCGGATGGTCTCGCCGGGGTACACCGGCGCCGAGAAGCGGAGCTGGAACTGCTGAAGCCGGCCGGGGTCGTTGGCGCAGCACGCGCGCAACACGGCCCGACCCGCGATGCCGAACGAGCACAGCCCGTGCAGGATCGGGCGCGCGAAGCCGACGGCGCGCGCGACCTCGGGATCGGCGTGCAGGGGGTTGTAATCGCCGGACAGGCGATAGATCAGCGCCGCCTGCGGCAGGGTCGGCAGGTCGACCGCCAGATCGGGCGCGCGCTGGGGCAGTTGATGCGCCTCAGGGACCGGACCGGTCGGGCCGCCGAAGCCGCCCTCGCCGCGCAGCACCGTGGTCGAGGTCGTGGTCGCGAGCAGCGCGCCGCTCGCCTGGTCGACGACGTCGCGCTCTGAGTACATGAACGCGCCGCGCTCGCCGCGGTCGACGATCTCGAGGATGCGGCTGCGTCCGAGAACCGTGCCGGCGGAGGGCAGCGGCCGGTGCAGGGTCAGGCCCTGCTCGCCGTGCAGCACCTTGCGCCAATCGACGCCGGTCGCCGGATCCTTGAGCCAGACCCCGGGCGCGCCGAGTACCACCGCCATGGTCGGCAGCGCCTTGAGGCCGTCCTCGTAGACGAAGCGCAGATCGTCGCGGTCGGTCGGATCGCTGCCGCAGCCCAGGCCCAGGGCGTAGAGCATGGTATCGCGTACCGCGTAGCGCTGCTCGACCTCGGGGATCGACCAGTTCTTCAGTTTCTGATAGTCGATCGGCACGGCGGCCTCACAAGCTGCGCGCGATGATTTCCTTCATGATCTCGGTAGTGCCAGCAAAGATGCGATGGACGCGCGCATCCGCGTAGGCGCGCGCGATCGGGAACTCCCACATGTAGCCGTAGCCGCCGAACAGCTGCAGGCAGGTGTCGACCACCTTGCCTTCGAGCTCGCTGAGCCAGTACTTGGCCATCGCCGCAGTCGGCACGTCGAGCTCGCCCTTGAGGTGCTTGGCCAGGCAGTCGTTGAGGAAGACGCGCGCCACGGTCGCCTCGGTCTTGACCTCGGCGAGCTTGAAGCGGCTGTTCTGGAACTCGGCGATCGGCCGCCCGAAGGCCTGGCGCTCGCGGGTGTACGTGAGCGTCCAGCCGAGCGCCGCCTCGATGACGGTGACGGACGAGATGGCGACCAGCAGGCGTTCCTGCGGCAGCTCCTGCATCAGGTAGGCGAAACCGCGCCCCTCCTCGCCGATCAGGTTGGTGCACGGCACGCGCACCTCGTCGAAGAACAGCTCGGAGGTGTCCTGCGCCTTCATGCCGATCTTTTCCAGATTGCGGCCGCGCGAGAAACCCGCGCGGTCGGCCTCGACCAGGATCAGGGAGACGCCCTTGGCGCCGGCTTTCGCGTCGGTCTTGCACGCCACGATGATGAGGTCGGCGAGCTGGCCGTTGGTGATGAAGGTCTTTTGGCCCCGGATGACAAAATGGTTGCCGTCCTTGGTCGCGGTGGTGCGGATCGCCTGCAGGTCCGAGCCCGTCCCGGGTTCCGTCATGGCGATCGCGCCGATGATCTCGCCGGTCGCCATGCGGGGCAGCCACTCGCGTTTCAGGTCCTCCGAGGCGTGGTGCAGGATGTAGGGCGCGACGATGTCGGAGTGCAGGCGGAAGCCCGGCCCCGAGCAGACGTGGCGCATCATCTCCTCGATCATGACGACGCTGGTCAGGAAGTCGGCGCCGCCACCGCCGTACTCGCGCGGCACGTTGGTCAGCAGCAGGCCGAGCTCCCCGGCCTTGCGCCAGACCTCGCGGTCGACCACGCCCTGCCGTTCCCAGCGCGCGTGATGGGGCACCACCTCGGTCTCGACGAAGCGCCGCACGGTGGTGCGGAATAGCTGGTGCTCCTCCTGGAACAGCCCCGTCGCCGTCATCCGTCACCCTTCCGACCCTTTACTGTCCGTCATTGCGAGCGAAGCGAAGCAATCCAGAGGTCCGCTGGATTGCTTCGTCGCTGCGCTCCTCGCAATGACGGCCAGGGGAGTCTGCCACCGGTTCGAAACCTACCCTAACCCGAAATTGACGCTATCCGCCGGCGGTGCCAAGGTCCTGCGAAATCGGGCAGGGAGCGGAACGGGATGGCCAGCGCGTTGGACGGCAAGGTCGTCGTGGTGACCGGCGCGGGGCGCGGCATCGGGCGCGAGATCGCGCTGCTGGCGGCGGCGGAAGGCGCCAAGGTCGTG
>JACQAI010000198.1 GCA_016195115.1 Pseudomonadota bacterium | reverse complement strand
GAAGCTCAAGGACGGCTCGCTCGACGCCTACTTCCAGACCACCGGCTATCCCCAGGGCACGATCGTCGAGCTCGCGACCACGACCGGTCTCGAGCTGCTGCCCCTAGCCGGCGCCGAGGCCGACAAGCTGCGCGCCCAGTTCAAGTTCTTCGCGGTCGACGAGATTCCGGCCGGCGTCTACAAGGACGTGCCGGCGACCAAGACCCTGGCAGTCGGCGCCCAGTGGGTGACCTCATCCAAGCTCAGCACCGATCTGGTCTACGCGGTCACCAAGGCGCTGTGGAGCGACAAGACGCGCGCCGCGCTCGACGGCGGCCACGCCAAGGGCAAGGCGATCCGCAAGGAGACCGCGCTCGAGGGCGTCGGCATCCCGCTGCATGCCGGCGCGGAGAAGTTCTATCGCGAGGCCGGGTTGCTGAAATAGTCCGACGGCGGGGCTCCCGGTCGAAGCGACGCGCGTGACCGCCGAGCTGCAGAATACCGACAAGCTCGAGGCCGAGCTCGATCCGGAGATGCATTTCCGACCGCTGCTGCCGACGGCGGCGTGGCTGGTCGCCGGGCTGCTGTTCGCGCTGTCGTGCTTCCACTACTACACCGCCGGGTTCGGTCTGCTGCCCGAGCAGACCCATCGCGGCATCCATCTCGCCTTCGTGCTCGGGCTGATCTTCCTGGTCTTCCCGACCGTCAAGCGCGGCGCCGCCGGCGTGCCGCGCGCCAGCCTGCTGCGCCCGGCCGGCATCGGCCTGCATGACTGGCTCCTGATGGCGGCGGCGGTCGTCACCGCGCTCTACGTGCCCTGGGTGTTCCACGACTTGGTGTTCCGGGTCGGCAATCCGTCGCTGATCGACGTGATCATGGGCACGCTCATGATCGTGGTGCTGCTCGAGGCGACCCGGCGCAGCGTCGGTTGGCCGCTGTCGGTGATCGCGATCGGCTTGATCCTCTACGCGCTCTACGGCCGCTCGTTCCCGAGCATCTTCATCCACCCGGGCAACAGCTGGAACGCCGTGGTCAACCACCTCTATCTGACCAGCCAGGGCATCTACGGCATCGCGCTCGGGGTCGTCGCCACCTACGTCTTCCACTACGTGCTGTTCGGCGTCATGGCGACGCGCATCGGCCTCGGGCGCTTCTTCATCGACCTCGCGACCGCGCTCGCCGGTCGCTTCGCCGGCGGCCCGGCCAAGGTGTCGATCGTCGCGTCGGGCCTGTTCGGCATGATCTCGGGCTCGTCGATCGCCAACACCGTGACGGTCGGCTCGCTGACCATCCCGATGATGATCCGGCTGGGCTATCCGCGCCATTTTGCCGGTGCCGTTGAATCCACCGCAGCGACCGGCGGCCAGATCACGCCGCCGATCATGGGCGCCGCCGCGTTCCTGATGATCGAGTATCTCAGCCTGCCCTATCAGACCATCATCCTGGCCGCGATCGTGCCGGCGTTCATGCATTTCTTCGGCGTGTTCTGCCAGGTCCACTTCGAGGCCAAGAAGCTCGGCATGCGCGGCTTGACCGCGACCGAGCTGCCCAACGTCAAGACCGTGATCAAGCGCGACTGGCCGACCGCGATCCCGCTGGGCGTGCTCCTGATCGTGCTGTTCTCGGGTTTCACCCCGTACCTCGCGGCGTTCTGGGGCATCACGGCGTGCCTGGTCGTCGGCCTGACCAACCGCAACCCGATGGTCGCGGTCGCCTTCCTGGCGGCGCTCGCTGCCGAGGTCGAGCTCGACATCCTGACCGAGTGGGCGGGTCTGTTGCCGCTGATCGGCGCGTCGATCGCGGTGTCGGCGGCCTGGACGATCCGCGACCGCGACAGCGACGGCACCCGACGGCTGTTCCAGGTGCTCGACGCCTTCGTGGTCGGCGCCAAATACGCGATCAGCGTCGGCGCCGCCGCCGCGACGGTCGGCATCATCGTCGGCGTCGTCACCCTGACGGGGGTCGGCTTCAAGCTGGCCGACATCATCACCAGCCTGGCGGCGCACCTCGCGGCGCTGTTCGACTTCCTGCCGGCGCTGCTGTTCGATGCGGCGGGGCTGACCTTGTTCTTCTCCCTGGTGATGACCGCGATCGTCTGCATCCTGCTCGGCTGCGGCGTGCCGACCACCGCGACTTACATCATCATGGTGACGATCGCACAGCCGGCGCTCGGCAAGCTCGGCGTCGCACCGCTGGTCTCGCATTTCTTCGTGTTCTATTACGGCGTGCTCGCCGACATCACGCCGCCGGTCGCGCTCGCCGCCTACGCCGGCGCCAGCATGGCGGGCGCCGACCCGTTCAAGACCGGCAACACCGCGTTCCGCCTGGCGCTCGCCAAGGTGCTGGTGCCGTTCGTGTTCGTCTACTCGCCCGCGATGCTGCTGGTGACCAAGGAGTTCACCTGGCCGGCGTTCCTCGAGACCACGGCCGGCTGCCTCGTCGGCATCGTCATGCTGGCGGTCGCGCTGACCGGCTACGGCCTGACGCGCCTGCCGCCGTGGCAGCGCCTGCTGCTCGGCCTCGCCGCCGTCATGGTGATCTCGCCCAACCGCGAGGCGACCATCATCGGCCTGGTCCTGGCGATTCCGGCGCTGGTGAGCCAATTGGCCGCGCACCGCCGCGCCGCGGCGCCGCTCGCCACCGGCGCTTAAGGTTTTAGCGCGGAGGACGCGGAGGTTGCGCAGAGGGCGCGGGGGAGAAAATGCGCGCGTAGGCGCCCCTTATACCTCTGCGTCCTCTGCGCAGCCCCTGCGTCCTCCGCGCTAAAATCTTCCCTTGAAGGCTAAGCCGGGGCGGTGCCGCGCAGGCAGGTGCGGTGGAGCACGCGGGCGTGGCGGGCGGCGTCGAAGTTGGTGTCGGCGCGGTGCAGCAGGCAGCGGTTGTCCCACATCAAGAGATCGCCGGCGCGCCAGCGGTGGCGGTAGAGGAAGCGCTCCTGCGTGGCGTGCGCCTCGAGCGCAGCGAGGCGCGCGCGGCCTTCCTCGATCGGCCGGCCGTCGATGTGCGAGGCGTGCTCGCCCATGAACAGAGACTTGGCACCGCTGTCGGGGTGGATACGCACCAAGGGGTGGCTCATCGGCGGCGCGTCGCGGATCTCCTCCGGGGTCGCGCGCTCGCCGATCTTCTGGCGCGACAGCTCCCACGAGTGCACCACGCGCACGCCGTCGAGCGCGGCTTTGTCGGCGTCGCTCAGCGCCGCGTAGGCGGCGGCCATGTCGGCGAAGCAGGTGTCGCCGCCGTCGGGCGGCATGGTCACGGCGTGCAGGATGGTGGCGAGCGACGGCTCGGGGCGGAACGACTTGTCGGTGTGCCAGCGCGTCGAGCCGACCTTGCCGCTCGGCCGGCCGTCGGCGCCGAGGTTGGAGACGACGTGGACCAGCGGGTTGCCGGCGCCGCGGTTGCGCGCGATGTGGCGCTCCAAGGTGCCGAACTGCTCGGTGAAGGCGATCTGCTGATCCGGCGTCAGGCGCTGGTCGCGGAACGCCAGCACGTGGTGGCGCACGAAGCCGGCGTAGACCGCGCGGCGCGTTGCGTCATCCAGCGGCCGAGCAAGGTCGAGCCCGACGACCTCGGCGCCGAAGCCGTTGCCGACCGGGCGGATCGCGACATCGATCAGGGTCGTCATGCCGGCATCATGGGCCAAGCCGCGCCGAAACGCCAACCGTCGGGACGCCCTCCGGGCGTGGCGTCGGCGCGGTCGCGACCTCGAGGAAGAATTTGCGCCGCATGGCGCGGGCGAAATCCTCGAAGCCGTTGGCGACCTCCATGAACGCGCCCTCGCCGCCGATCAGGTTGGCGGCATACCATTCGGCGAGATCGGGCTCGGCGGCGGTGACGATCGGCAGGCCGTTGATGCGGAAGCCGCGCGCCACCACCTCGTCGCGCGCGAGCGGGGTCGAGATCGGGCCGTTGTTGGGCCCGTCGCCCGAGACGTCGATGATGCGGGCGAACGCCTCGCACGGACAGGCGTCGAGCAGGTCGGCCGCCGCCAGCAGCGCGAGCGACAGCGCGGTCGAGTAGCCCGGGGTACGCGTCACGGCGTTGATGCGCTGGCTGAGCGCGCGCGCCGCGGCCGGCGTCCGCAGGATCGTCCACGGCACCACTACGGTCGGGTCGTCCGACCACTCGATCAGCGCCACCGCCAGGCCGTCGCGCAGCAGCGGCGCCAGCGCGGGGTCGATGAAGATGGTGGCGACGCCGGCGCGCTGCAGGGCATAGCGCTCGGCGTTGACGCTGCCCGAGACGTCGACCGCGAACACGATGGCGGTCGCCACCCGCTCGGCGGCGCGCGCGCCCGCGACCGTCGCGAGCGCCACCGCCATGCCGAGCAGCCCGATCAGCGCACGCCGCATTCCCGCCCCCTGCCGCGCGCGCGAGCATAGCCGCCGCCGGCGCGCCGCGCGCCAGGGTCGTCGAGCTCAGCAACGCGCCCCGGGTGGCGGCACGCTCGGCCTGGGCGGCCCGGCGCCCCTGCAAATTCAGGTGGAATTCAGGTGACAGGCCGGAATCCGGGCCATCGTCGGGGGCCGCGGCGACCGGCCGGGGCGCCGGCGCGACCGTCGGCGCGGGCACCGGCTCGGAAGCTGGCTCGGCGACTTGCGCGCGCTCAAGGCTGGGACGTTCGTACAGGATGCCGAGAATCTGACGCGCCTCGTCGGGCGAGATCTCGCCGGCGCACATCAGGTCGACGGCGCGCTGGATCCGGTGCGGGACGCTGGCGTCGGGCGGCAGGTCGAGCGAAATCGTGCGGCCGCGCGGTTTGGGCGCGAGCCCGTCGATCAGCCAGCGCGCCGCGGCGCCATTGCCCTCGACCGCCTTGTCGATGAGGGCGCGCACGGCCTGCCCCTCCTCGCCGTCCTGCAGCCACTCGCGCAACAGGGTGGCGCGGTTCTTGGTCCCGGGCGGCTTGCCGGCCAGGTTGCCCGATTGGCCCGGCGCCCAGCGGCCGCGCCCATCGCGTGGCGCCGCCGGCGCGGCGGCGTTTTCGGCAGGTTCCATGACTTTTCCCCTTTCGATGTTCTTGTTATGTTCTATACGAATCGAGAGGCGATTATCCCGTACTTGACTTGTTGGCTCAGCCATGGCAAACTGCTTCCAGGATCGAGGGGTAGGGCAAATGGCCACCAACAAGCGCGTCCACCAGATGACCATCAAGCAGTTCGAGGCGGCTTTCCCGGATGAGGACCATTGCCGGGCCTACCTCGCCCGCTACCGCTGGCCGAACCAGATCTATTGCCCCCGCTGCGGCTCTACCAAGGTTGGCGAGCTGACCACGCGGGCGTTCAACTGGCAGTGCTACGATTGCGCCGCGCCCACGTCCTACCGCTTCACCGTCCTGGTCGGGACCATCTTCGAGAACACGAATAAGCCGCTGACGGACTGGTTCCGGGTCATCCATACGATGCTGACCAGCAAGAAAGGGGTTAGCGCCCTCCAGATCATGCGCGTCATGGGCTTCGGCTCGTACAAGACCGCGCACTACATGTGCCACCGCATCCGGGCCGGACTGGCCAATGAGGAATTCCGGCGGCTGATGGGCGTGGTCGAGGTTGACGAGACCTATGTGGGCGGGAAGGACCACAACAAGCATTGGGACAAGCGCCAAGGCCGCAAGGGGACAAAGGGCAAAGCCGCCGTGATCGGCGCCGTCGAGCGCAAGGGCAATGTCGTGGCCCGCGTGATCGACCGCGTTGATGGCGCCACCATCGGCCATTTCCTGCGCGAGACCCTGTCGGCCAAGGTCAGCCTGTTGGCCAGTGACGACGCTTCCGCCTACCACGAGATGGATTTTGAGGTGCCGCGCGGTGTCGTGAACCACAGCGCCAAGCAATACGTCGTCGGCGCGATCCACACGAACACGATTGAGGGCTTCTGGAGCCTCATCAAGCGCGGCATCATCGGCAACTATCACAAGGTCAGCAAAAAGTACCTGCCGCTTTACGTCGCGGAATTTTGCTTCCGCTACAACAACCGTGAGAACGCGGATATCTTTGG
>JACQAI010000197.1 GCA_016195115.1 Pseudomonadota bacterium | reverse complement strand
GGTCGACGTGCCTGCCGAGCTCGCGCGCGGCTGCCCGTCGACCGCCTGGAACGTCGCCAACATCGCGGTCCACCATTTCATGATCCCGTTCTGGGACGAGCGCGCGCAAGACGAGGTCTGGGGCACGTCGCCCGACACCCTGATCGCGGCGTCGATCGCGTTTCCCGCCGGGCGCGGCAAGAAGGTGCCGGGCGGCTACCTGATCAGCGGCCGCTGGCCGTACGCCAGCGGTGTCGATCACTGCGACTGGTCGATGCTCGGCGCGACCATCCGCGAGACCGATGACGGCCCACCGGTCGACCACCGCCTGTGCCTGGTGCCGCGCGCGGATTATCAGATCATCGCCGCTGTTCCGCGTGCCGCTGATCGCGCTCGCCGGCT
This sequence comes from Pseudomonadota bacterium, assembly GCA_016195115.1. Classification (GTDB taxonomy): domain Bacteria; phylum Pseudomonadota; class Alphaproteobacteria; order Elsterales; family Elsteraceae; genus JACQAI01. Next base: position 6,356 of record JACQAI010000197.1, on the reverse strand, counting down.
TCTGCACCGGGGGCGTCGCGCTCGGCAACGCGCAGGGCGCCTACGACAATTTCGTCGGCACGACGCGGGCGCGCACAACGACCTACACCGGACTCGCGATGAGCGGTTTTCAAGCCGTGCAGATCCACACCGCCGAGGCCGGCGCCAAGCTCGAGGCGGCGCGCCTGCTGATGGACGAGAACTGCAAGGAGGCGATGGCGATCGCGCGCACCGGCGCGGTGCCGCCGCTCGAGACCAAGCTGCGCTACCGCCGCAACGCCGCCTTCGCAACCCGGTTGTGCACCGAGGCGGTGCTCGAGATCTTCGCGGTCAGCGGCGCCGGCGCGCTCTACGACACCAGCCCGATGCAGCGCGCGCTGCGCGACGCCCACGCCATCGCCGCCCACGTCAACCACAACATCGACATCAACTTCTCGAACTTCGGCCTCGCCGCCCTCGGCGGCGACTACGTCAACCCGATGATGTAGCACGCCGCGCGCGCAGATCGATTTTGCGCGGCCGCTCCTTGCGGCGTTTGATCTTGAGCCCCGACCGCCGGAGCGGCGAGGCCGCGAAGAATTCCGCGAGATTGCCGGTGCGTCGGGTTTTCGTGATAGTCGTCCCCTAATCCAGCGAGCAATCCTTGTTGGTCATTTTACCTGCCAACAGGACGACAAACAATCGACGCGCGCCACTCAACTCGACCATATGAAAAATGAACCCCTCCCCCACGCTACGCGCGGGGGAGGGATTCCCTGGGAACGATGTGGCCGTCGCGGGGATCCCAGCCGACGGTGACGCGGGCGCCTTCCTGGAGCGCGTCGGCGGTGGCGCCGGCGATGCGCAGGCGCAGCGGCCGGTCGCCGGCGGTGCCGATCGCCAGCAGGCTGTCGCCGTAGTTCACCAGGGTGGTGACGCGCATCTCCACGGTGTTGAGGCCGTCCGCTTGGCCGGGGACAACGAGTCTCATGCGCTCGGGGCGCACCAGCAGGTCGACCGCGCCGGTAGCCGGCGCGGCGGTGCCGGCGCCCGCCACGCGCGCGGGCCCGATTCCATCGAGCTCGATCCAGCCGGGCCGCGCCGGATCGACGCGCGCCATAAAAAAGTTGCTGTCGCCGATGAACTCGCCGACGAAGCGGCTGGCCGGCCGGCGGTAGATCTCGAGCGGCGGCCCGACCTGCTCGAGCTTGCCGTTGCGGAACACCGCGATGCGGTCCGACATCGTCATCGCCTCGGTCTGGTCGTGGGTGACGTAGACCAGGGTGACGCCGACCTCGCGCTGGATGCGCTTGATCTCGACCTGCATCTGCTCGCGCAGGTTCCGGTCGAGCGCGCCCAAAGGCTCGTCGAGCAGCAGCACGTCGGGGTCGAACACCAGGCCGCGCGCCAGCGCGACGCGCTGCTGCTGGCCGCCCGAGAGCTGGCGCGGATGCTGCTCGGCGAATTTTTCGAGCCCGACCAGCTTGAGCGCCGCATCGACCCGTCGTTTCACGTCGACGGCCGCGACCTGGCGCATCTTGAGCGGAAACGCGACGTTGCGCGCCGCGGTCATGTGCGGGAACAGGGCGTAGTTCTGGAACACCACGCCGATGTTGCGCTGGTAGGGCTTGGAGCGCGCCAGATCCTTGCCATCGAGCGCGATCTCGCCGGAATTCGGCACCTCGAAGCCGGCGATCATCATCAGGGTCGTGGTCTTGCCCGAGCCGCTCGGACCCAGCAGGGTGACGAACTCGCCGCGCTTGATGTCGAGGTTGATGCCGTCGACGGCATTGACCGCGCCGTCGTACGACTTCACCAGGTTGCGCAGCGACAGGTACACGCCGCCCTGCCCTATTCCTCGAACTGCGCGCGCCGCCACTTGAGCGCCGCGCCGAGCCCGTCCTTCTGGGTGATGTCGTGGAACTGCATGCCGGCCTCGGTCTTGGCGGCATAGAGCGGTGCGACGACATCGAGCCCGGACTGCATGGCGTTGCGGAAGCCGGCAGCGTCGGCGCCGCGGTTGATCGACAGCTTGGTCGCGACCAGCGCCTCGGGCGACACGTTCGCCATGCGGCGCGCGAACTTCAAGGTCGCGTCCTTGAGCTGGGCGAGCGGCACGACGCGGTTGACCATGCCGAGCTCGCGCGCGGTCTCGGCGTCGATCGTGTCGCCGAGATAGAGCAGCTCGCGCGCCTTCTTGTAGCCGATCATCCACGGCATGACGATCGCAGGGCCGGTGTTGGAGAAGCGCACCTCGGGCTCGCCGAAGACCGCGTTGTCGGCCGCGATCGTGATGTCGCAGAACATCGTGATCTCGCAGCCGCCGCCGAGCGCGTGGCCCTGCACCGAGGCGATCACCGGCTTGCGCATGTACCAAGGCGTCATCTCGATCGTCAGGCCATTGCCGAGGTGCTGGTGCCAGCGCAGCGCGTCGTGACGCCACGCGTCCTTGGCCGGGTCCTGCACGCCGATGTCGTAACCGACGCAGAAACTGCGGCCCTCGGCGCGCAGGATGACGACCGAGGTCGCCGGATCGGCGTCGGCGCGCTGGAGCTGCGCCAACAGCTGCTCGCGCACCGGCATGTTGATGGCGTTGAGCTTATCCGGCCGGTTGAGCGTGACGATGCCGATCTTGCCGTCGGTCTCGTAAAGAACGACCTGTTGGTCTGCCACGGCCTACTCCTTCCTGGTCACGATGAGGGCGTCGACGATGACGCAGCCCTGCCCCTGCGGGCGTACCTTGATGGGGTTGAGATCGATCTCCGCGATGCTGTCGCGGTGCGCCTCGGCGAAGTCGGCGAGCGCCTCGATGCACGCCGCCAGGCTGGCGACGTCGGCCGGCGGCCGACCGCGCACCGGCCCGAGCCGGGCGGCGCCGCGGATCTCGCCGATCATCGCCGCGGCCTCGCCCTGGCGCAGCGGCAGGGTCCGCATCGCGAAGTCGCCCAACAACTCGATCTCGATGCCGCCCAGGCCGAAGGCGATCGACAGGCCGAAGTCGGGATCGCGCGCGATGCCGGCGAACACCTCGATGCCGTCGCTCACCATCTCCTGGACCAGGTAGCCGGCGACGTCGATCGGCTTTCCGAAAGCCTGGACGCGCGCCTCAAGGTCGTGCCACGCCACGCCCAGCGCCGCCTCGTCGGCCAGCCCGACCTTGACCAGGCCGTGCTCCGATTTGTGCGGCACGTCGTCCGATACCAGCTTGAGGACGACCGGATAGCCGATCTCGCGCGCAGCGGCGCACGCCGCGTCGAGCGTGCCGACCAGGCGCTCGCGGCTGACCGGCGCGCCCCACGAGGCCAGCAGCTGCTTGGCGTCGTGCTCGTGGATGCTTTTGCGCGTGCGGCCGTCGAGGCGCTGGCCGATGCGGCGCGGTGCGCGCAGCGGCGGCAGCGGCGCCGCCCAGCGGGCCATGCGGTCGATCGCGCCGAGGCCCTGGCGGGTGCCGCCGATCACCACGACGCCGATCTCGGCCAGGGCGTTGACCTGCTCGCGGTTGACCACGCCCGACCGCGTGCTCATCAGAAAATGCGGCTTGGCGCTCTTCTGTGCCGCGGCGGCGAGGAGGCGGACGTTGTCGAGCGCGCGCTCGGCGCGGCCCAGCGCGACGTTGTCGAAGCTGTCGGAGCAGTAGACGATGGTGTCGGTCTCAGCGTTGCCGTCGAGCGCCGTCAGGGCGTGCGGCAGGTTGGTCTTATAGTCGCCGTTGCCCCACATATCGAGCGGATTGCCGTCGCCGGTGATCGAGCCGATCACGCGCTCGACCTCGGCGCGCACCGGCGCCGGCAGCGGCGGCAGCTCGAGGCCCGCCGCGGTGCCGACGTCGAGGATCAGCTCGGCCTGGCCGCCGGAAGCGGTGACCACCGCAAGACGTCGGCCGGTCGGCCAGCGCATGCCCTGGCACACCGCCAGCACCTCGGTGAGCTCGTCGAGGTCGGTGACCTCGATGGCGCGATGGGCGCGCAAGAGCTCGGAGAACACGCGCGACTCGCCGGCCAGCCCGCCGGTATGGGTCGTGATGGCGCGGCGCGCGCGGTCGCTGCGGCCGACCTTGAGGACGACGACGGGTTTTCCTTGGTCAGCCGCGCGGTCGAGCGCGGCGACGTAGCGCTCGGGCTCGCGCACCGTCTCCGTGAAGGTGGCAATGACTTTCGTATTGGGATCGTCGATCAGGTGCTCGAGATAGGCCGCTGTGCTCAGCACCGCCTCGTTGCCGGCCGACACCACCAGGCTGTAGGCGAAGCGGCGCAGGTCGGACAGCAGGCCGATGCAGATCGAACCGCTCTGCGACACCAGGCCGACGTTGCCGGCCAGCACGCTCGGGTCGCGCACGTCCTGCATGTAGGTGGTGGCGCGCGCATACGGATTGAGCACGCCCATGCAGTTGGGCCCGCACAGCGCGATGCCGGCTTCCCGGCTGAGGCCGACGATCGCAGCCTGCAACGTGCGGCCCTCGTCGCCGCGCTCGGCGAAACCGCCGTCGTAGATCACGGCGGCCCCCGCCCCCCGCGCGGCCAGGCGTTGGAAATTCTCCAGGATGCGGGGATAGCCGATGCAGAACGCCACGACGTCGGGCGCCTCGGGCAGCTCGTCGAGCGAGGCGTAGCAGCGCCGGCCGTTGAGCTCAGGATAGCGCGGATTGATCGGATAGATCGCGCCGGGGAAGCCGAGCTTGGTCAGGGCATCGACGATCGAGCGGCCGAGCGAGGGGCGCTCGGATGCGCCGAGCACGGCGACCGAGCGCGGCGCGATCAGGGGCTCGAGCCGGATGTCACGCGGCATGGAACGGTCTCCGGCGGAAGAACAGCGGGATCAGGACGCCGAGCAGCACGGCGCCGGTCAACAGGGTCGAGACCACGGCGATGATCGGGTCGGACTCCAGGCGGATGCTCTCGAACATCTTCTTCGGCAACGTGGCGGCGTCGCGGCCGCCGATGAAGATCGCCACCACGGCCTCGTTGAACGACGACAGGAACGCGAACAGCGCGCCGACCAGGATGCCGGGGCGCAGCACCGGCAAGGTGACGTAGAGGAAGGTGCGTAGCGGGCCGGCGCCGGCGCTCATCGCCGCGCGCTCGAGGTTGCGGTCGAACCCCTTGAGCGCGGCGCAGATCACCAGGAACGCGACCGGCACCGATAGCACGGTGTGCGCGATGATGACGCCGAGATGCGTGCCGGTCAGCTGCAGCCTGGCGAGGAAGCCGTAATAGCCGAGCGCGCTCACGAGGTGCGGAACGATGAGGGGCAGCATCAGGAGCTGGTTGACCACGCCCTTGCCGGTGAAGCGGTAGCGCACGAAGCCGAACGCCGCCGGGATCACGAGCAGCATGGTCGCCGCCATGGTGCCGAGCGCGATCACGAAGCTGTTGGCGGTCGGGATCAGCCAGGTCTCGTCGGCGGCGAAGGCGCGGTAGTAGCCGAGCCAGTAGCCGGGCGGCGGAAACTCGAACGAGATCGCGGTGCTGAACGACATCGGCACGACCACGAACAGCGGCGCCGCCAGGAACACTGCGACCACGATGGCCAGGATCAGGGGCAGCGGGCCGACCGTCGGCACGTCAGCCCCACAGCCGGTCGAGGCCGGCGAAGCGGTTGTAGATCGCGAGCAACGACGTGGTCGCGACCAAGAGCACCATCGCGAGCGCCGCGGCGAAGCCCCAGGCCAGCAGCTCCTCGATCTGCTGGCTCATCAGCTGCGAGATCATCATGTCCTTGGGCGTGCCGAGGATGATCGGCGTGACGTAGAAGCCGAGGCAGATGGTGAACACCAGCACGCAACCGTTGACCACGCCGGGCAGGCTCAAGGGCAGGAACACGGCGCGGAACGCCGCGAACGGCGGCGCGCCGAGGCTGGCGGCGGCGCGCAGATGGCTGGGCTCGATCTTGCGCATGACGCCGTAGAGCGCCAGCACCATGTAGGGCAGCAGGATATGGGTCATGCCGAGGGTGGCGCTGAACGAGGTGAACAGCAGCTGCGGCTTGGCGAAGCCGAAGGCTTGGTACGCGGCGACCAGCGGCCCCTTGTTGCCGAGGATGACGAGCCAGGCGTAGGTGCGCACCAGGAAGCCGGTCCAGAAGCTCATGCCGACGACGACCAGCAGGACCGCCGCGACCCAGTCGTTGCGCCGCGCCATCACGTAGGCGAGCGGATAGCCGAGCGCCAGGCACAGCGCGGTGACGATCAGCGACGTCCGGAAGGTGTTGAGCAGCACGCCGGTGTAGAGCGGCACCGTGAAGATGCGCTTGTAGTGATTGAGCGACAGCGACGGATCGCTGATCGACAACACCAGCACGTAGCCGATCGGCACCACGAACAGGACGATCAGGAACAGCGCGGCGGGCGCCAGCAGCAGCCACGCCGCCGTGCTGGTGCCCAGCCCCCGCCCCGGCGCCTG
>JACQAI010000119.1 GCA_016195115.1 Pseudomonadota bacterium | reverse complement strand
GCCGATCGAGCACGTCGTCGAGCCGGCGCGTCTCGGCGATCCGCTTGCGGTCGCCATGGTCGAGGCCATCGAGCGCGCCGCGCAGCATGGTCTCGAGCACGTCGGCCATGCGCAGCGCCTCGCGCGCGGCGCACGCCAATGCGATCGCCGGGGTCTCGCGCGCCGCCGCGTCGAGATAAAGCGGCTGCGACGGATCGGTGGCGATCACGCGCGCCGGGATCAGGCGCTCGAGCAGGCGCGCGAACGGGCCGAGCAGCGGCAAGAACAACGCCGCCAGGATCAGGTTGAAGCCGGTATGGAAATCGGCGATCGCGCGGGCATCGCCGGGCTCGACCGCGGCCAGCCACGGGGTGACCAGGTTGAGCAGCGCCAGCGCCAGCGCGCAGCCGACCAGGCGATTGAGCAGGTTGCCGAGCGCCAGGCGCTTGCCGGCCGGGTCGCTGCCGGCGGCGGCCTCGATCAGCGGGTTGAGCGCGGTGCCGAGATTGGCGCCGATCACCAGCGCGCACGCGGCGTGCAGCGGGATCACGCCCTTGGCCGCGAACGACATCACGAGCAGCACGACCGCGACGCTCGAATGGGCGGCCCAGGTCAGCACCGCGGCGACCACGACGTCGATCAATGGCTCGCTGGCGATCGCACCCATAAAGAGCCTGAGGCTGGGCACGTCCTCGTAGGGCGTGATCATCGCCAGCAGCTGGTGCAGCGCCAGCAGCATCAGGCCGAGGCCGATCAGCACGCGGCCGACGTCGCGGGTGCGCGAGGCGTTGGCGCGCCGGAACATCAGCACGCCGATCAGCACCAGCAGCGGCGACACCTGCGTGACGTCGAACGACAGCACCTGCACGATCAAGGTGGTGCCGATGTTGGCGCCGAGCATGACGGCGAGCGCCGGCACCAGGTCGACCAGACCGCCGGCCGCGAAGCTGGTCGCCATCAGGCCGGTCGCGGTGCTGCTCTGCAGCACCGCCGTGACGCCGACGCCGGCGACCAGCGCGCGGCCGCGGTGGCTGAGCGCGGTGCCGAGACCGCGCCGAAGCTGGGCGCCGAAGGCGCGCTGGATGCCGCTCTGGACCATGTGCAGGCCCCACAGCAGCAGCGCCACCGAGCCGGCCAGGTTGATCAGGGTAAGCGTGGCGTCCATCGTGCCGCGTCGTCGAACCTTGCCCACGCCGGTTGCAGAGCCGGCTCAAGCTGTTTCATTACGCCCTAAAGTCCCGACCTTTCAAGGGTTTCGAGGGGTTGTCCACATCATCGGTCCGGCTCCTGGGCGGCTGCGGGCGGGCCTTGGCCGCGAAGCGCGCGGCTTGCCGCACTTGGTCGCGACCGACGGCGCGCTGGTGCTCGGCTACGCCTATGCCGGTCCCTTTCGCGCGCGCTCGGCCTATCGCTTCAGCGTCGAGGATTCGGTCTACATCGCGCCCGAAGCGATCCGGCGCGGCGTCGGCCGCCGCCTGCTCGGTGCGGTGATCGTGGCGTGCGAGGCGGCGGGATACCGCCAGATGGTCGCGGTGATCGGCGACAGCGGCCACGAAGCCTCGATCGGCCTGCACGCCGCGCTTGGCTTCGAGCCGGCCGGCCTGCTGCGCGCGATCGGCTTCAAGTTCGGCCGCTGGGTCGACAGCGTGATGATGCAGCGCGCGCTCGGGCTCGGCGACGCGACCTTGCCGGTCGAGCCGCCGCGACCATGAGCGCGACGGTCGCCGGGCTGGTGCTGCTCGCCGCGTTGCTGCACGCGTCGTGGAACGCGTTGTTGCGCAGCAGCGGCCAGCGCATGCAGGCGTTGGCGGTGATGTGCGTCGCCGACGCGGCGTTTGCCACGATCGCGTTGGCGGCGCTGTGGAACGTCGTGACCATGCCGGGGCGCGACGCTTGGCTGTGCATCGGCGCGTCGACCGTCATCCACGTCGGCTACAACGTCTTCCTGGTGCGCGCCTACGACAGTGGGCAACTGGGCGAGGCCTACCCGATCGCGCGCGGTTCGTCGCCGCTGTTGGTCGCGCTCGGCGCCGCCGTGTTTGCCGGCGAGCATTTGAGCCCGCTGACCACGCTCGGCATCGTGCTGGTGTCGGGCGGCATCATGGCTCTGGCCCTGCGGCGCGGCCGCATCGCGGCGGCGAGCCTGCCCGCGGCGCTCGCCACCGGGGTGTGCATCGCGGCCTACACCGTGGTCGACGGCACCGGTGTGCGGCTGGCCGGCGACGCGCGCGCCTACGCGCTGTGGTTCTTCCTGTGCGAGGGCCTGTCGATGCCCTTGATCCTGATGGCGCTGGGCGGGCCGGCGGCGCTTGCTTGCAGCCCGGCCGACGCGCTCAAGGCGGTGATCGGCGGCGCGCTGTCGCTGCTCGCCTACGGCGTGGTGCTGTGGGCCATGAGCCTCGCGCCGATGGGCCCGGTGTCGGCGCTGCGCGAGACCTCGGTCGTGTTCGCGGCGCTGCTCGGCCGGCTGTTCCTCAACGAGACCCTGACCTTGCGCCGCGTCACCGCATGCGGCGTGATTGCGCTCGGCGCGGCGTGCCTGGGATACCGGCCATGACCACAACCTCGATCGCCCGCGATGCGCCAGCTGCCGGCACGCCGCGCGCCCGCACCTTGACGACCTGTTGCGCCGCCCATGCGCTGCATGACGGCTTCGCCGACATGCTCTATCTGTTGTTCCCGATCTGGCAGGCCGAGCTGATGCTGTCGCTGACCCAGGTCGGCCTGCTGAAGACGGCCTATTCGGGTGCGATGGCGAGCTTCCAGCTGCCCGCCGGGCTGATCGCCGAGCGCATCGGCGAGCGTGCGCTGCTCGTGCTCGGCACCGCCGCGGCCGCGCTGGGCCTGGCGGCCTCGAGCCTGACCGCGAGCTTCGTCGGGCTGGCGCTGTGCCTGATCGCCGGCGGCCTCGGCGCCGGCGTGCAGCATCCGCTGAGCTCGTCCCTGGTGTCGCGCGCGTTCGACGGACCGCGCCTGCGCGCCGCGCTCGGCACCTACAATTTCGCCGGCGACGTCGGCAAGGCGGCGGTCCCGGCGGTGCTCGCTTTGATGATCGCGGCGTGGGGCTGGCGCGACGCAATCGGCGTGCTCGGGCTCGCCGGGCTCGCCTGGGCGGTCGCGATCCTGGTCGCGCTCGGCGGCCGCCGCCGGACTGCCGCAAGCGCGGCGCCGTCGGCGGCCGAGGCCGCCGCCGTGCCGACCGCGGCCGCGGCGCCGGTCGCGCCGAACCCGCGGGCGTTCAGCGCGCTGGCGGTGATCGGCGTGATCGACAGCGGCACGCGCACCGGGTTCCTCACCTTCCTGCCGTTCCTGTTGACCGAGAAGGGCGTCTCGGTGCCGATGCTCGGGGTCGCGCTGGCGCTGGTGTTCACCGGCGGCGCGGTCGGCAAGTTCGTGTGCGGCGTGATCGCGCGCCGGGTCGGCGTGCTGCGCACCGTGATCATCACCGAGTGCGCGACCGCGGCCGGCATGCTGGCGATCCTGGCGCTGCCGGCGTTGCCGGCGCTGGCGCTGCTGCCGCTGATCGGCATCGCGCTCAACGGCACGTCGTCGGTGGTCTACGGCAGCGTGCCCGAGCTGGTCCCGGCGGCGCGCCGCGCGCGCGCGTTCGGCGTGTTCTATACCCTGACGATCGGCTCGGGCGCGCTGGCGCCGATCCTGTGCGGCGCGATCAGCGACTGGGCCGGCCTGCACGTCATGGTGCCGGTGCTCGCCGCGGTCGTGCTCGTGATCGTGCCGCTGACCTGGCCGCTGCGCGGCGCGCTGGCGTCGGACTGATCAGCCCGTCACGGCTTCGGCCTGCAAGCGGCGCAGCTCGGGATCGGTGTAGTTCGGTCGGTTCGGCTTGGCCTTGCCGAGCATGACCTGGAACCAGCACGGCTGGTCGCTGTGGTTGATGATGCAGTGGTCGGCGGTCGGCGGGCTGAGGATCATGTCCCACTTGCCGAGCTTGACCTCGGCGCGCTCGCCGTCCTTCTGCCACACCACGGTGCACTCGCCCTCGAGCACGAAGAAGATCTCCTCGGTCTCGTGGCCGTGCATCGGCTGCTCGTGGCCGGGCGGTACCATCATGATGCTGAGCGTGTGCGCATGCGCCGGGATCGCCTTGGCGTCGGTGTGCGCCACCGAGCCGCTGGCGCCGACATAGCGGCGCTGGGCGCGCGCGTATTTCTTGTCCTGCTTGGTCTCGAAGCCGAACACGTCCCAGTCCTCGCGCCGGCTCGCGAAGGTCGCGGTATGGCGGCGCATTTTCTCTTCGAGGGTCTCATCCTTGGTCGCGGCGGTGTCCGGCATGGCGCGATCTCCTTGGCCAGGGCCCATTGTGCTAGACTTGGCCAGCCGATCAAGGAGATGTGCGATGCCGAGAGGCGAGAGCGGTGGCGGCGGACCGGGACGGCGGCCGTCGATCAACGTGCTGGGCGGCACGCTCGAGAGCTGCTCGGAGCAACCGGTGACCGGATTCTTCCGCAACGGCTGCTGCGACACCAGCGCCCAGGATTTTGGCAGCCACACGGTGTGCGTGGTGATGACCGCCGAGTTCCTGGCGTTCTCCAAGCAGGCCGGCAACGATCTGTCGACGCCGATGCCGGAGTACGGCTTCCCGGGCCTCAAGCCGGGCGACCGCTGGTGCCTGTGCGCGCCGCGCTGGCAGGAGGCGTTCGAGGCCGGCTCGGCGCCGCGCGTCGCCTTGCGCCGCACCCACCAGGACGCGCTCGCCTACTGCAAGCTCGAGGACCTGAAGCGTTTCGGGGTCGATCTGTCCTGACGATGAGTCTCTTCGGAAAGAAGGGGCGTCGCGAGCGCTTCGAGGTGAAGAACCCGCTGGTGATCGTCTTCCGGACGCCGGACGGAGACAACGTCACACACCTCTATCCGCCGCCGGAATGGACTCATGAGCATTACGGCTTGCTGGTGTGCGATCTCGTTCGCCACGTCGCGCGCGCCTTCAAGGTCGATGAAAAGGCCGTCTGGGAATGGGTCGACAAGGAACGTCATCACCCGACGACGTCGATCACGAATCCTTCCTGAGTCGCCGCGACTGAGCCCGCTCACCTCATCCCTCCCCCGTGCGAAGCATGGGGGAGGGTAGGGTGGGGGCCCGGCCATTGCGACGCGCGCGGTGCTTGTCGGCACGATCGCTTGCCCCCACCCTACCCTCCCCCATTGCTGCGCAACGGGGGAGGGATGAAGGGGTGGCAAAGCAATGTTGATCTCAGGGGGTCGTTCGGCGCTCGCGATGTTGCTGCTCGCGATCGCGCTGCCGGCGGCCGCGGACGAGGCCTATCCGACGCGGCCGATCAAGCTGATCGTGCCGTTTCCGGCGGCCGGGCCGACCGACATCGTGGCGCGCACCGTCGGCGCGCGCATGGGCGAATTGCTCGGCCAGCCGCTCGTGATCGACAATCGTGCCGGCGCCGGCGGCAGCATCGGCAGCGACCTGGTCGCCAAGGCGCCGCCCGACGGCTACACGGTCCTGATCGGCACCCTATCGACCCACACGCTCAACACGTTGGTGCTGCCGAACGTGCCCTACGATCCGGTCCGCGATTTCGCGCCGATCGCGATGCTGCGCGTCATCGCGGACGTGCTGCTGGTGCATCCGTCGCTCGGCGTCACCACGGTCCAGCAGCTGATCGCGCTCCTCAAGGCCAACCCGGGCAAGTACGGTTACGCCACGGCGGGCAATGGCACGCCGCTCCATCTTGCGGGCGAGCTCTTCAAGCTGCGCACCGGGGTCGACATGGCGCACGTGCCCTATCGCGGGTCGGCGCCGGCGATGAACGATCTGGTCAACGGCCAGATCCTGATCATGTTCGAGACCCCGGTGTCGTCGCTCGGCCACATCCGGTCCGGCGCGATCCGCGCGCTGGCCGTGATCTCGCCGCAGCGCTCTGCCGTGCTGCCCGACGTGCCGACGATGGCGGAAGCGGGCGTGCCCGACTACGTCACCTACACGTGGAACGGACTTTTCGCGCCGGCGAAAACGCCCCGCCCGATCATCGAGCGCCTCAACGCGGCGTCCAATCAGGCGATCGCCGATCCGGCGGTGCGCGCCAAGCTGACCGAGCTCGGCACCGACGTCGCCGGCTCGACGCCCGAGGCGCTCGGCGCGCTGGTCAAAGCCGAGCTCGCGAAGTGGGCGCCGATCGTCAAGGCGTCCGGCGCCAAGGTCGACTAGCGATGACGTCGGCGCCGCGCGCCGCAGGGCGCTGCCTGGGCTTGATCGGCGGCCTCGGGGTCGGCGCGACGATCCACTACTACAAGGCGCTGACGGCGGCGCACGAGGCGCGTGGTCGGGCCGCGCGGTTGTTGATCGCGCACGCCGACGTCGAGCGCGTGCTCGGCGACATCGGCGCCGGGCGGGTCGACGAGCTCGCGCAGTATCTCGCGTCGCTGGTGCGTCAGCTCGCCGACGGCGGCGCCGAAGTCGCAGCGATCGCCGCGATCGCGCCGCACATCGCGGCACCGCGCCTGGTGCCGCTCTGTCCGCTGCCCTTGGTCGATCTGGCCGAGGCGACCGCGCGCGCGGTGCGCGCCGCCGGGCTCCAGCGCGTCGCGTTGTTCGGCACCCGCGCGGCGATGACCAGCGGGTTGTTCGGGCGCCTGACCGAGGTCGAGGTGGTGCAGCCGCGGCCTGACGAGCTCGCGTACATCCAAGCGACCTACCTCGCGATCGTGCGCGCGGCGGGCGGCACCGCGGACCAGATCGCCGGCCTGCGCAAGCTCGCCGACACGTTGTGCCGGCGCGACGGCGCCGAGGCCATCGTGCTCGCGGGCACCGAGCTGGCGCTGGTGTTCGACGAGGCGACCGCCGG
>JACQAI010000201.1 GCA_016195115.1 Pseudomonadota bacterium | reverse complement strand
GATGCGCGCGAGCCGCCGGTCGCAAAGCGCGGCCCGTACAAGAAGCGCGATCAGGCCGAGGGGATTTCAAACTGAGGCAGTACCAAACGCTGTCAGGAGCCAGCGCCTAGGGTGCCGCCGTCGCTGTCGAAAGGCCGCCCATGAAGCCCGAAATCATCCGCGTCGAGCCGTTCTCCAGCCGTGCGGCTGCCCGCAAGGCGCCGGTCAGCCCGGCGGTGCGCTGCGGCGACCTCGTCTACGTCTCGCAGATCCCGCCCTACGACCCCGAAACCGGCGAGATCCGCCGGCTGCCGGTCGAACGCCAGACCGAGATCGTGATCGAGCAGATGAAAGCGTGCCTGGCCGCCGCCGGCTCGTCGCTCGACAAGGTGATCAAGTGCACGGTCTACTGCACCGATCCGGCGCAGTTCGCGACCATCAACGCGGTCTACGCGCGCTACTTCCCGGTCGATCCGCCGGCGCGCGGCTTCATCGTGGTCGCCGGCTGGCACGGCCCGTTCGACGTCGAGATCGACTGCATCGCGGTGGCATGAGCGAACCGACGATCACCCTCACCGACGCGCCCGACGCCGAGCTCCGGTCGGCCGTCGAGTCCGGGCTCGTCGCGTACAACGAGAGCCAGACGACACGCCGCGACGTGCGGCCCTTGGCGATCGCCGTGCGCGACCCGGATACCGGCACCGTGGTCGGCGGCCTGCTCGGCCGCACCTCGCTCGGGTTGTTCTTCCTCGATCTCTTCTACCTGCCCGAAACCCTGCGCGGCCGCGGCATCGGCAGCCGCGTGCTACGCCTCGCCGAGGACGAGGCGATCCGCCGCGGCTGCCGCGTCGCGACGCTCGTGACCATCACGTTCCAGGCGCCCGAGTTCTATGCTCGCCACGGCTGGGAGGAGTTCGGTCGCATCGAGAGCGCGCCGGGGATCGCGCGCATATTCTTCCGCAAGACTCTCGTTGCGTAAGCAGCGTCCCTGAAGGAGCCGCTCATGGCCGCCACCGCCCTGCAATCGATCAACCTCGACGTCGACGCGCTCGCCTGGGCGCCCGCCGAGGACTTCTATGGCCCCAACGCGACCTTCAACGGCGAGCGCCTCGTGCAGCTCAAGATCTTGAGCGACCGCCGGCGCGACGGCGGCGGCATCGCCTGGCTGGTCCCCTTCACGCCGCCGCCCGGCAAGCTGATCAAGATCGTCGCGGTGGCGCGCTCCGACGAGCACATCTGGAACCTGAAGGGCGGCCGCGGCACCAAGTCGGGCGCGCTGCGCCGCGGCACGGGCAGCTACGCGATGAACCCCACCGGCAAGCCGCACAGCGCCTTCATCGGCACCGAGACCGAGGCCCTGATCGTCTACACCGGCGAGCCCGACGAGGTGGTGTCGCTCGACGTCGTCGAGAAAGAAGACCCGCCGGCCTGACGCCAGTCGCCGTTACAGCCTGCCCAAAACAGTCGTCATCCCGGCGAAAGCCGGGATCCAGGGGCCAGTGACGGGACGCCCTGCACGCGACTCCTGGATCCCGGCTTTCGCCGGGATGACGGGTGAGGGTGGCGGGACGAGCGGCCTTGACATTCCACATTCCAATTGTCATATACCCCGCAGGTCTTTTTCCTGCGAGGTTCCGTCATGACCGCCACCGCCACCGTGTCCGACATCCGCGACCGCTCCGGCCGCTTCAAGCCCGGCTGCTCGGGCAATCCCGCCGGCAAGCCGCCCGGCGCCCAGAACTGGTCGACCCGCCTCAAGGGCGTGATCGACCCCGACGACTTCGCGGCGGTCGCCCGCAAGACGGTCGAGAAGGCGAAAGAGGGCAGCGGGGTCGATGCCCGCTTCCTGATCTCGCACCTCGACCCGCGGCCCAAGGTGGCGCCGATCGAGCTGCCGACCGGCGGCACGTTGATCGAGCGCTGCGAGATCCTCTGGAACGCCATGGCGACCGGCGAGATCACCCCCGACCAGGCGGTCATGGCCGGGCGCCTGCTCAACCTCGAGCGCCAGGCAGCCGCCACGCCGCGACGGGCCGCGGCGCCCGCCGTCGATCTCGCCGCGCTACGGGCCGAGATCGAGGCCACGGTCCGCGCCGAGGTCACGGCCGAGCTCCGGACCGAGCTGACAGCCGCGATCCGGGCCGAGGTGGTCGCCGAGCTCCGCGCCGAGATCGTCGCCGAGCTGGCCCGAATCCACCCGCCCGGCCTGCCCCCCGAAGCCGCGGCGAGGGAGGGCGGCCTGCCCACCACCTCGCCTGCCCCCGCCCAGACCCTGAATAACCCCTGTATTTCCTCGCCGAAGCCGGCGCCCACCCCCAGAACCCCGTCCGCCCCGCCCGGCCGACCGGCCACGTGGCGCAACGCCGCCACCGTCGACCGGATGCTGCAAAACGCCGGTGCCCCGGCCCCGGAGACCCTTTCGCCTGAATTCGCCCTGAATTTGCAGGGTCGGGCCGCGCCGCGGGGGCGGACGGGCCTCTCCCGGGTCGCTTGACGGCCCGGGCGGCCGGGACTAGAAACTGGGCCCGCTTTCGGCCCCCTTGGGGCTCCGCCAGTCCGCGAGTGTCGCGCACTGGCGCTTTCCGTTTTGGGAACCGCCAACGCGATGTTCGACAGCCTGACCACGCGCCTGGGTGCCGTGTTCGACCGCCTGAGAGGGCGCGGCGCGCTCAACGAGAACGACGTCAACGAGGCGCTGCGCGAGGTCCGGGTCGCCCTGCTCGAGGCCGACGTGGCGCTGTCGGTGGTCAAGGACTTCATCACCGCGGTGCGCGAGCGCGCGGTCGGCGCTGAGGTCCTGAAAAGCGTCACGCCCGGCCAGATGGTGGTCAAGATCGTGCACGACCACCTGGTCGACACGCTCGGCCGCGAGGCCGCGCCGATCGACCTGCGCACGACGCCGCCCGCCGTCATCCTGATGGTCGGGCTGCAGGGCTCGGGCAAGACCACGACCACCGCCAAGATCGCCGCGCGCCTGACCGGCCGCGAGCGCAAGAAGGTCCTGATGGCGTCGCTCGACGTCGCGCGGCCGGCGGCGCAGGAGCAGCTCGCCATCTTGGGCCGGCAAGTCGACGTTCCGTGTCTGCCCATCGTGATGGGCCAGACCCCGGTCGAGATCGCCAAGCGCGCGCTCGTCGCCGCGCGCACCGAGGGCTACGACGTCCTGATGCTCGACACCGCCGGGCGCCTGGCGATCGACGAGGCGCTCATGGCCGAGGTCGCGCAGGTGCGCGACGCCACCAGCCCCGTGGAGACCCTGCTGGTCGCCGACGCCATGACGGGCCAGGACGCGGTCAACATCGCGCGCCACTTCAACGAGGGCGTCGGCGTCACCGGCATCGTGCTGACCCGGGTCGACGGCGACGCGCGCGGCGGCGCGGCCTTGTCGATGCGCGCGGTCACCGGCAAGCCCATCAAGCTGATCGGCGTCGGCGAGAAGCTCGATGCGCTCGAGGACTTCCATCCCGACCGCATCGCCAACCGCATCCTCGGCATGGGCGACGTCGTCAGCCTGGTCGAGAAGGCGGCCGAGACGATCGACCGCGACGAGGCCGAGAAGCTCGCCGCCAAGCTGCAGAAGGGCAGCTTCGATCTCGACGACTTCGTCGCGCAGCTGCGCCAGCTCAAGAAGATGGGCGGCATGTCGGGTGTCATGGGGATGTTGCCTGGGGTGGGCAAAATCAAAAAGCAGCTCGCCGAGGCCAAGATCGACGAGAGCATGCTGAAGCGCCAGGAAGCCATCATCCTGTCGATGACGCCGCGCGAGCGCCGCGACTGGCGGCTGTTGAACGCGCGGCGCAAGCAGCGCGTCGCCGCCGGCTCGGGGACCACGGTTCCCGAGATCAATCGGCTCCTGAAGCAGTTCCAGGAGATGAGCCGGATGATGAAGCAGGTCCAGGCGCTCGGGAAGAAGGGCATGCTGCAGCGCCATCTGCCCGGGCTCTTGGCGCGCCGCGGCGGAGGCCTGCATTGATCGACCATGTCTCGATCAGCGTCGCCGACCTGGCGCGCGCCACCCGGTTCTACGACGCCGTGCTGGCGCCGCTCGGCTATCGCCGCGAGCGCACCCGGCCCGACCACGTCGGCTACGGCAAGCCCGACGATCCGGTGTTCTGGATCGAGCAACGCGCGGCGCACCGCACCGAACTGTCGGGCCACTACGCCTTCGCCGCGCCCGACCGGCCGGCGGTCGACGCGTTCCACCGCGCAGCGCTCGCCGGCGGCGCCCAGGACAACGGCGCGCCCGGCTTGCGCCACTACCACGAGCACTACTATGCCGCCTTCGTGATCGATCCCGACGGCCACCGCATCGAGGCGGTGTGTCGCCGCCCCGCTTGAGCCCACGCCCGCATCCGACGCAACCACAAGGGAACCGAACTTCATGGCCTTGAAAATCCGACTGACCCGCGGCGGCGCGAAGAAGCGTCCGATCTATCGCATCGTGGTCGCCGAGGCCTCGAGCCCGCGCGACGGCCGCTTCATCGAGAAGCTCGGCACCTACAACCCGATGCTGCCGAAGGACCATCCCGAGCGGCTGACCATGAACGTCGAGCGCATCAAGCATTGGCTCGGCGTCGGCGCATTGCCGACCGATCGCATCGCGCGCTTCCTCGGCGCCAAGGACCTGGTGCCCAAGCGCGTCGCGCGGACCAACCCGATCAAGAGCCTGCCCAAGAAGAAGGCGCAGGAGCGCGCCAAGGCGGCCGCCGGCGGCGGCGAGGCCGGCGAGGCCGCACCGGCGCCGGCCTCGGCCTGAGGCCCGCGAGCCGATCGATCGCCATGTCCGCGTCCGCACCCTCCGCCCGGATCTGCGTCGGCCAGTTCGCCGGCGCGCACGGCGTGCGCGGGCTGGTGCGGCTGAAGCCGTTCACCGCGGCCGCCGAGGACGTCGTGCGCTACGGCCCGGTCGAGACCGAGGACGCCGCGCGCCGCTTCGCGTTCGAGATCGTCGGGCACGCGAAAGGCGCGTTGATCGTGCGCGTCGACGGCGTCAGCGAGCGCGACGCGGCGGCGGCGCTCGCCGGCACGCGGCTCTACGTGGCGCGCGAGCGCCTGCCGGCGCCCGCGCCCGACGAGTACTACCACGCCGACTTGATCGGGCTGGCGGTCGCGGCGCCGGACGGCACGACCTTGGGCACGATCCGCGCGGTGCACGATTTCGGCGCCGGCGATCTGGTCGAGCTCGAGCTGGTCGATGGCCGCGCCGTCATGGTGCCGTTCACGCGCGCGGTCGTCACCGAGATCGACCTGGCGCGCGGTCGCGCCGTCGCGGTGCTGCCGGCGGACGCGCTCGACGACACCGCCAAGGCCGAGGACGCGGCATGACCGAGCCCTGGACCGCGACCGTCGTGACCTTGTTTCCCGAGATGTTCCCCGGGCCGCTGGCGCACTCGCTGGCCGGCCGCGCGCTTGCCGATGGGCTGTGGCGGCTCGCCACCGTCGACATTCGCGCCCACGCCGCCGATCGGCATCGCACCGTCGACGACGCGCCGTTCGGCGGCGGTCCCGGCATGGTGATGCGTCCCGACGTCGTCGACGCCGCGCTGCGCGCGGCGCCCGCGTCCAACGGCGCGGCACGCATCTACCTGACGCCGCGCGGCCGGCCGCTCGACCAGGCGCGCGTGCGCGCGCTCGGCGCCGGCCCCGGCGTGACCTTGCTGTGCGGAAGATTTGAGGGCATCGACGACCGGGTCATCGATGCCCACGCCCTCGAGGAGGTCAGCCTCGGCGACTACGTGCTGTCGGGCGGCGAGCCGGCGGCGATCGCGCTGCTCGACGCCTGCGTGCGCCTGTTGCCCGGCGTGATCGGCAGCGCCGAGGCGCTCGCCGAGGAGACCTTCGAGGCCGGGCTGCTCGAATACCCCCATTTCACCCGGCCGGCCGACTGGTGCGGCCGGCGCGTGCCCGACGTGCTGCTGTCCGGGCATCACGAGCGCGTGCGCGCCTGGCGCCGCGACGAGGCCGAACGCCTGACCCGCGAGCGCCGCCCCGATCTGTGGCGACGCCATGTCGAGACCGCCGCCCACGCGGCACCCCACGACCGACCCCGAAAGGACTGACACGATGGACACGCTGCAAGAGCTCGAGCAGGAGCAGATCAAGAAGCTGACCGCGGAGTCGCCGGTGCCGCCCTTTGATCCCGGTGACACTCTCCGCGTCAAGGTCAAGGTGCTCGAGGGCACGCGCGAGCGCATCCAGAATTTCGAGGGCGTGTGCATCGGACGGCGCAACGCCGGCATGAACTCGAGCTTCACGGTGCGCAAGATCTCGTACGGCGAGGGCGTCGAGCGCGTGTTCCCGCTCTACAGCCCGCGCATCGCCGGCATCGAGGTGGTGCGGCGCGGCGCGGTCCGGCGCGCCAAGCTCTATTACCTGCGCGGCCGGCGCGGCAAGTCGGCGCGCATCGCCGAGAAGGTCGGCGTCGTCGGGGAGGTCGCGGTGCCCGAGACCGGCGAGGCCGAGGCCCCGGCGAAGGCCGAGACCGCGAGCCAGTGACTCCACAATACCAGGATAACGGCACCTATCGTACCAGGGTGAGGGCCATGCTATCCGGACCGCATCCGCAACTCCGCACAGCCGAGGCATGATCATGGCGCCGCCGCGCACGCTCTACGACAAGATCTGGGACAGCCACGTCGTCGACGATCAGGGCAACGACGTCGCGCTGCTCTATATCGACTGCCACCTCGTCCACGAGGTGACCAGCCCGCAGGCCTTCGAGGGCCTGCGCCTGGCGCGCCGCAAGGTGCGGCGCCCCGACCTGACGATCGCGGTGGCCGACCACAACATTCCGACG
>JACQAI010000200.1 GCA_016195115.1 Pseudomonadota bacterium | reverse complement strand
CTGCTCGAGCGCCTTCGTGATCACGCCGGAGAATTCGCGGTCGGTCAGCAGCACCTTGGCTTCGCAATGCTGCAGCATGAAGGCGATCGCCTCGGCGTCGAGCCGGATGTTGAGCGTGTTGAGCACGCCGCCGATCATCGGCACGCCGAAATGCGCCTCGAGCATCGCCGGCACGTTGGGCAGCATCGCCGACACGGTGTCGCCGAGCCCGATGCCGCGCGCGCTCAGGGCCGACGCGAGCCGCCGGGCGCGTGCGTAGAATTCGGCATAGCTGCGATGCAGCGCGCCGTAGGCGATCGCCGGGTGGTCCGGAAACACCGCCGCGGCGCGCTCGAGGAAGCCGAGCGGCGTCAGGGGCGCGAAATTGGCCGGCGTGCGGCCGAGCCCCGCCTCGTAGATGTGGGTCGGGCCCAGACCCGTCCTGCCGTCCATCCCCGTGCTCCGTCTTCGTGGCGCCGCTGGCACGCGGCGCGGATTTCTTCCACTATAGCGCGGGCGGCGAGTCGGGGGTAATCCCCGCAGACCGGAGGCGCTCGCGCCTGCGGCTGCCGCGCGGGGGAAATGTCGCGCCAACGGGGTGAGCCATGGCGGGTGAGCACCAGGCGGCCCACGAGCGGTCGCTCAAGGATCCCGAGGGGTTTTGGGGCGAGGCGGCGCGCGCGATCGACTGGGTCAAGCCGTGGCAGCGCGTGCTCGATCGCGACAAGCCGCCGTTCTATCGCTGGTTCCGTGGCGGCGAGGTCAACACCTGCCACAACGCGCTCGACCGCCACGTCTCAGCGGGGCGTGGCCAACAAACGGCGCTGATCTACGACAGCCCGGTCACCGCCACGCAGCGGCGCTTCAGCTACGCCGAGCTGCGCGATCACGTGGCGCGCTGCGCCGGCGCGATGCGCGCCCTGGGGGTCGGCGCCGGCGACCGTGTGCTGATCTACATGCCGATGGTGCCCGAGGCGGTGATCGCGATGCTCGCCTGCGCGCGGCTCGGTGCCGTGCACTCGGTGGTGTTCGGCGGCTTCGCGGCCAATGAGCTGAAGACTCGCATCGACGATGCCAAGCCCAAGCTGATCGTCGCGGCGAGCTGCGGCATCGAGCCCGGCCGCGTCGTGCCTTACAAGCCGCTGCTCGACGCCGCGCTCGCGATGGCCTCAGCCAAGCCCGAGCGCTGCTTGATCGTGCAGCGTCCCGAGCAGACCGCGGCGTTGACTGCGGGGCGCGATCTCGACTGGCACGACGCGGTCGGTCGCGCGGCGCCGGCCGACTGCGTGCCGGTCGCCGCGACCGACCCGCTCTACATCCTCTACACCTCGGGCACGACCGGCATTCGGGCGAGGTGTTCTGGGCGGCCTCGGACGTGGGCTGGGTGGTCGGCCATTCCTACATCGTCTACGCGCCGCTGATCTATGGCTGCACCACCATCCTCTACGAGGGCAAGCCGGTCGGCACGCCCGACGCCGGCGCGTTCTGGCGCGTGATCTCCGAGCACGGCGTCAAGGTGATGTTCACCGCGCCGACCGCGTTCCGCGCCATCAAGCGCGACGATCCGCGCGGCGCGCTGATCAAGAAATACGACTTGGGCACGTTCCGCGCGCTGTTCCTCGCGGGCGAGCGCTGCGATCCCGACACGCTGAAATGGGCCGAGGACCAGCTCAAGGTGCCGGTGATCGACCATTGGTGGCAGACCGAGACCGGCTGGCCGATCGCCGCCAACTGCCTCGGCCTCGAGCGCCTGCCGGTCAAGCCGGGCTCGCCGACCAGAGCGGTGCCGGGCTGGGACGTGCGCGTGCTCGACGCCGCGTCGAAGCCGGTGCCGGCGGGCCAGATCGGCTCGCTGGCCATCAAGCTGCCGCTGCCGCCGGGCTCGCTGCCGACCCTGTGGCACAACGACCAGGGCTACGTTGCTTCGTACCTCGACGAGTTCGACGGCTACTACAAGACCGGCGACGCCGGCTTCATCGACGAAGACGGCTACGTCTCCGTGATGGCGCGCACCGACGACATCATCAACGTCGCCGGCCACCGGCTGTCGACCGGCGGCATGGAGGAGGTGCTGGCCTCGCATCCCGACGTCGCCGAGTGCGCGGTGATCGGCGTCGCCGACGCGATCAAGGGCCAGGTGCCGCTCGGCTTCGTCGTGCTCAAGGCCGGGGTCGCGCGGCCCGACGATGACATCTGCCACGAGGTCGTGGCGCTGGTGCGCGAGCGCATCGGCCCGGTGGCGTCGTTCAAGACCGCGACGGTGGTCAAGCGCCTGCCCAAGACGCGCTCTGGCAAGATCCTGCGCGGCACCATGCAGAAGATCGCCGACGGGCTCGACTACAAGCTGCCGGCGACCATCGATGATCCCGTCATCCTCGACGAGATCGGCGTCAGCCTGCAGTCGGTCGGCTACGCGATGAAGCCGTCAAAATGATAGCGGTGGAAGCGATATGCGGGTGACGCTTCAGCAGCTAGTCATTGCAGTTTTGATTGTTCTCATCGGCGCGTTCCCCGCTGGGGCGTGCTCTAGGGCTCCCGATGAGCCTGAGCCGACCGTTGCGAATTTCTTCGCGTCAGCGAAGCAGGTTTTTCTCGCCCCCCTCATCCGTACCGAGGAAGTTCGCCACAACGACCCGGTATACAAGGACATTCCGTATTTCATCGAGGGACGCTATCGCATTATCGAGATACTCAAAGGCCAGCCTTCCGCCGACGGAGCCGTGCGCGACCTGCCTTGGGGTCCGGGGAATTGCTCGCTGGGCCTCCTTGCCGGTCACGACTATTTGTTCTTTGTTGATCAAAGAGGCCTCGTTCTCCTGCCAGACGGATCTCGCATGTTTTTCAGCCTCGAGGTTCAACCGGTGAAGCAGCTTCTCGCGAAACTGCGCAGTCTTTCCAACCGATAGCCGACTACGAGGCGTGCACGGTTCAGTACAAGTCACGGCCTGCGCGTGACGACCGAGACCCGACGAGCTCGATAGTTGTCGACGAACGCGTCACGGATTGTCCTGAACAGGCGCGGAGGAAGTTGTCCGTAGTGAAAGCGACCTGGTTGGCCCGGCAATTGGCGCAAGTCGGGACTTGGCCAGCCGTCAATGTTGCACTCGGAGACGATCACCCAGGAGCGGTTGGCGTCCAACCCTAAATGGAGCTTCACGCGCTGCGGAATCTCGACGCCGATCTGATCGATAGCGGGCGGTGAATGGGTAATCGGCAGGAGCACGACGAGCGCTCGATCGTCGGCTTTACGCAGCGCGACGGTCACGCAGACGGGACGCTCTTTGTCCGCAGTGTCTGCTCCCGCCTCGTGACGTCGGTGCCAAACATACTCGTACCTGACCACCAGGCCTTGGACGAGATCTGGGAGGGGCACCGCCTCATTCCAGCAGTCGGTCGAGGTCCTTGAATTGCGGATCCATCTCGGCGGCCGCGACCCGCTCGACGATCCACTCTGGAAGCTCCTCGACCGCGAAAGACCTGCGCGCCGTCAACAGGCGGTTGTACTCGTCGATGGACAGGAGAACGAACTGCTCACGTCCATCGCGCTCGATTGCGACCGGCTCTCGCATGGCGAGATCCTGGACTTCGCCGATTTTCTGCTCGAGCTCCTGGGCGCTGACGCTCTTCATTGAGCCCTACGCCTCGTTGCCCGCGGGCGCGGGGGCGGCGGGTGCCGGCGGCGCGCCGCCTTTGGCGGCGCTGCGCTGGGCGCGCGCCAGCGCGGCGTCGAGGTCGGTCTGGCTGCACAGGCCGAGGGCCACCGGGCTGCGCGCGCGGATGTTGGTGGTGTTCCAGTGGCTGCGGTCGCGCACCGCCGCGATCGTCGGCTTGGTCGTGCCGAGCAGCTTGGAGATCTGCGCGTCGGTCAGCTCGGGGTGGTTGCGGACCAGCCAGGCGATGCCGTCGGGCTTGTCCTGGCGCTTGGCGATCGGCGTGTAGCGGGTGCCGCGCGGCTTGGCGACCGGCAAGGGGACGTCGGACTTCTGCAGCTGCAGGTGCGCTGCCGGGTCGGCCTGGCAGCGCTCGATCTCCTCATGGCTCAGCTGGCCGTTGCCGATCGGATCGATCCCCTGGATGCCCTGGGCGACCTCGCCGTCGGCGATCGCCTGGACCTCGAGCGCGTGCAGGCCGCAGAACTCGGCGATCTGATCGAAGGTCAGCCCGGTGTTCTCGACCAGCCACACCGCGGTGGCCTTGGGCATCAGGGGAAGCGCCATGATTTGTCTCCAATGCGGGGGCCCGTCCGTGGGCACCCGGCAACAGTCCATTCCCGCCAATATAGGTGCGTCGGGCCAGCCTTTAAGGTTGCCTAGGCTGGCGGGGCTCCTCATAGCAGGCCCCAAGTCACGGAACCAGGACGATTTTCCCGGTATGCGCCCCGGATTCGAGGTAGCCGTGGGCGCGGTAGGCGTCGGCCAGCGGAAAGGTCGCGGCGATCACCGGTTTGATCCGCCCGGTCTCGAGGCTGGGCCAGATGTGCTCGCGCAGCAGGTCGGCGATCCTGGTCTTGTCGGCGACCGAGCGCGGGCGCAGGGTCGAGCCCGTCATGGTCAGCCGCTTGGTCATGATCGGGCGCAGGTCGACCTTACGGTTCGAGCCCTCCTGGAAGCCGATCTGGATCAGTCGGCCATCGAGCGCCAGCAGGATCAGATTGCGCCCGACATAGTCGCCGCCGACGATGTCGAGGATCACGTCGGCGCCGCGCCCCTCGGTCAGCTCGCCGACCACGGCGACGAAATCCTGGGTACGGTAGTCGATCGCGTGGGCGGCGCCGAGCTTCTCGCAGGTCCGGCACTTCTCGGGCGAGCCGGCGGTCGCGAACACCCGCGCGCCGGCGACCGCGGCCATCTGGATCGCCATGGTGCCGACGCCCGAGGCGCCGCCATGGATCAGCACGGTCTCGCCGCGCTTGAGGCGGCCGCGCTCGAACAGGTTGTCCCACACCGTGAACGCGGCTTCGGGCAGCGCCGCGCCCTGGACGAAATCGAAGGTCTTGGGCACCGGCAGGCACTGGCCCTCGGGCGCGACGCAATATTCGGCGTAGCCGCCGGCGACCACCAGGGCGCACACCCGATCGCCGGCGCGCCAGCGCGCGGCGTCACGGCCGAGGCCAACCACGTCGCCGGCGACCTCGAGCCCGGGAATGTCGCTGGCGCCCCGTGGCGGCGGGTACTTGCCGATCCGCTGGGCTCGTTGCCGATCATGGTTCCCGGTACGGCGGGTAACATGCGTTGCCTCCGCGGCCATCCAGAGGAAATATGGGGTGACCCCGAGGGAAACGCCCGAGGAACCCGAGATGGCCCTGGAACCGGACGAGCCCCTGACCCAAAAGCCGACGCCCAAGAACCTCGAGACCATGGCGCTTGCCGAGCTCGAGGCCTATATCGGCGAGCTCGAGACCGAGATCGCGCGGGCCCGTCGGACGATCGACGCCAAGCGCAAGATCCGCGGCGGCGCCGACGCCCTGTTCAAGCGGTAACAAAATACCACCGATTCCGAAGCGTGCGCCGGCCTGCCGGCCCGGCCAACCGCGCCCGCGGCGCCGACGCGCGGGCCTTTACCCGTCCAGGCTTGCAGCGGCCGGCCATTTCAGCCATGTCTTCCTTGGGGGGCGGGTCCGCCCAACCCGGGGGTGACCCCGGGGACTTTTCGATCCCGGTCGTCGTTGAGGGGTCGAGGAGATTGCCGACGCGATGGCCCGGTTTTACGACTTGCCGATGCCGATCGGCCTAGACAGGCCAACGGTTTACTTCGACCGCACCTACCGCGAAACGATGCGGCTGCTGGTCGAGACGCGCGACTACATGCGCTTTCGCGAGCCCGCCGACCGCGGCGCGATGCCGGACGACCACCGGCTGGCGGTCAATTGCGAGGCGCTGCGCGTGACCTCGCGCCTGACCCACATCATGGCCTGGCTCCTGATCCAGAAGGCGGTCCACGCCGGCGAGATGACCGCCGCCGAGGCCGCCGCCGAGGACCACCGGCTGGCCGGTCAGGCGGTGTGCCGCGAGCGCATCAGGGCGGGCGGCATCGCGATGCCGCCGATGCTCGAGCTCCTGCTCGAGCGCAGCTATCAGCTCTACGCCCGGGTCGAGCGCCTCGACGCGCTGGTCGCCCAAGCCACGCACTAGACGCTTTTTGGGCGTCGCTCCCGGGGGCTGCGCGCCCTGCCGCGCGGAGTTGTTTGACGCTCGCGGGGGCTGCGCCCCCTGCCGCTACTTCGTCTTCATTCCGAGGTTCTTGAAGCGCTTGTTGAAGCGCGCCAGCATGCCGCCGGAGTCGAGCAAGCGCTGCTGGCCACCGGTCCACGCCGGGTGCGACTTCGAGTCGATCTCCAGCCGCAGGGTGTCGCCCGGCTTGCCGTAGGTCGAGCGCGTCTTGTAGCTGGAGCCGTCGGTCATCACGACCGTGATCTCGTGATAGTCCGGGTGGATGTCCTTCTTCATGACGGCGGCTCCGCAAGGGCTCCGCGGGGTGGCGGCCGGGTATCCCGGCCCAAGCCCGCGAGGGGCTCCATATAACCAAGCCGCCCCCGCCCGGCAAGCGCCATCCGCCGGCTTGTCGATTGGCGGGCGTGGTTGCTATATGGCCGGCGAAGGCCCCATGGCTGCCCGCGATCCCTCCGCGAACGCGCCGCTCGAGCGCGCCAAGAGTCGCAACGTCGCAGCGCTGCGGCCGCTGCTGCGTTACGTCGCGCCCCACCGCTGGCGCATCGTCGGCGCCGCGATCGCGCTCCTGATCGCGGCCTCGACCGTGCTCGCGCTGGGCGCCGGCCTGCGCTTCCTGATCGACCGCGGCTTCGTCGGCGCCGATGCCGCGCTGCTCGACCGCGCGGTCTTGATCCTGCTCGGCGTCGTCGCCGTGCTCGCGCTCGCGAGCTATTGCCGGTTCTATCTGGTGTCGTGGATCGGCGAGCGTGCCATCGCCGACCTGCGCCGCGACGTCTACGCCCACGTGATCGGGCTCGACGCCGGCTTCTTCGACGCGACGCGCAGCAGCGAGATCGGCGCGCGCCTGACCACCGACACCTCGGTGATCCAGACCGTGGTCGGCAGCTCGGTGTCGGTGGCGCTGCGCAACGCCCT